>NZ_JRMK01000190.1:0-6360 GCF_000972925.1 Mycobacterium sp. UM_Kg1
GGTGGTCAGGGCGGAACGCTGTTCGGTAGTGGCGGCTCGGGTGGACATGGCGGACTCGGTGGTGCCGGCGGCGCTGGCGGAACCGGCGGCACGGGGGTGGCTGGCACCTTCGCCTTCGTCGGTAGCGGAAGTGGGGCTGGCGGTAACGCGGGCGATGGCGGTATAGGCGGCGTCGGAGGTATGGGCGGGTCCGGCGGCAACGCCGGGCAGGGCGGCTTGTTCGGTGGCGTGGGCAGCAACGGCAACGGGGGAGCAGGCGGGGTCGGAGGCAACGCGGGAGTCGCTGGCAACGGCGGCTCAGGTGCCTCTGGTACAGCGGGGCACATCGATGGCGGCAACGGTGGGCAGGGCGGTGACGCTGGCGTAGCGGGCGCAGGTGGACGCGGTGGTGCGGCAGGCACCGGTGGCCACAGTGGATCCGTCGGCAGCAACGGCGCCGCTGGCAGCGCAGTGACCACTGGCGGAAATGGCGGCCGCGGCGGCGACGGCTACAACGCCACAACACCGGGTTCTTCCGGTGGTAACGGTGGTACGGGTGGCAACGGGGGAAACGTCGGCGACGGTGGCGCTGGGGGCAATGGTGGGGACGGCGCAGTAGGCACGAGTGGTTCAGCGGGCGTACACCTTGGCGACTCCGGAACGGACGGCTTGTCCGGCGGATCGGGAGGTACCGGCGGGGCGGGCGGCGCAGGAGGCTCGCGTGCTGGGAACGGGGGAGATGGCGGTGTCGGCGGATGGGGCGGCACCGGGGGCGCCGGTGGCAACGGCAACAGCGGTTCTGCGGGTTCTGACGGCCTCGTCAACTCAGGCGACAACGGCACGAATGGCGGCGCAGGCGGTGACGGCGGTAACGGTGGTGTTGGCGGTGCCGGTGGCAATGGCGGGGTCGGTGGCACCGCATCTCACGGCATTGCGGGTACTGACGGAGCCGGAGGGATCGGCGGTAGCGGCGGCACCGCCGGTAGTGGCGGTCGTGGCGGTGACGGCGGTAACGGAGCTGGTGGTGGACATAGTTCCGTAGCTGGTAACGGTGGTAATGGTGGTCGCGGTGGTAGTCACGGCGCCGCAGGTGCTGGTGGCCAGGGTGGCCTGAGCGCCAACAATATCCACGCTGCTGATGGCTCAACCGGAGGTAGCGGCAGCGGTGGCGATGGCGGCAACGGCGGAGCCGGCGGTCAGGGCTTGCGGGGTACTGGCGCTCAGGCTGCTCCACAAGCCGGAGGAAACGGCGGAGATGGCGGTAACGCGGGCCCCACCGGCAACGGTGGTGCCGGCGGGGCTGGGGGGAACGGCACAGACGGAGTGCCCTCGAAGTACCCCTTGCCAGTCCCGGAAACGTACCTCAGCGGTGCTGCAGGTGGTCGCGGCGGTAACGGCGGAATCGGTAGTGGAGTCGGGTATTCCGGTGGACATGGCGGCAGAGGAGGGGCCGGTGGCGAAGGTACTGGCTTCATCCCTAGCGGCGGCTCGGGCGGCGCAGGTGGGGACGGCGGGAACGGCGGGAACGGTGTTGCCGGTGCCAATGCAGGCTGGGGCGGCCTAGGCGGCTTGGGTGCCAGGGGAGGCTTTGGCGTCGGGGGTTACTACAACGGCACTGCCGGTGACGGCGGCAACGGGGGAAACGGCGGCAGCGGCGGAAGTGTCGATGACGCCGGTGGCGTTGCTGGTGGCGGTGGGCCGGGTGGTGGCGGCGGCCTCTCCGGCTACAGCTCCGATGGCGCGTTGAGCGGCAACGGCGGCAACGGCGGCAATGGTGGCAGCGGTGGTGCGTCTGGCGGAGCTACTCGTGGCGGATCCGGCGGTTGGGGTGGAGCCGGTGGCGACCTACGCGGTGGACTTGATGTAATCGGAAATGGTGGTACCGGCGGAAGCGGCGGTGCCGGAGGGAACGGCGGCTCAAGCGTGAGCGGGGCTGGTGGAGTCGGCGGCATAGGCGGCCAGGGAGGTACGGCACGTGCAACCAACGACGGTCTAGGTGGTAGTGGGGGAGTCGGTGGTAGCGGAGGTTCCGGAGCAATCGGTGGCGATGGTGGGAGAGGTGGCCAAGGAGGCGACGCCGGAGGCATTTTTTCAAGCTCATTTACCAGTGGGAACGGCGGCGGTGGCGGCAACGGTGGAGATGGCGGGATCGGCCTAAGCGCAGACGGCATCGGAGGGGCCGGCGGCGTTGGCGGCACAGGAAACGGCGGCACCGACGGCGCTCCGGGAGCGCCTGGAAGATGAGCCCTTTAGAAGGGTGCCGGGGTGACCTGGTGGGGCTGATGGGTGCCAGCAGTCCCACGAGCAGGTCCTCGGGGATCTCTTCCTCCGTTAACAACCACGGGGCAAACTGCTTGGGCGCGGGGCCGCGTACGATGCTCGGGTGTTCGTTGTTGCCGCACCGCTCCGGATGGGGTCGCGCTCCGCGCAATTGGGGCGTGATCGTCGTGGGGGAGCGGTTGGTGGACAGCGGTACCAGCTTTCAGGATTGCATGAGGGCGGGCGGCAGAGGTCTCGGCGAACCCGACGCCTTAGGTTCACGCGCTGTGCGAGGCTGAAGCTCGGGCTCGGCCTGCCATAAGCGCAGGTAAAACCGCTAAAGGGCAGAATCGACTTCCCTGACTAACTGACCATCCTCTAGGAGACATAAAGCCGTGGCTTCAACTGCTGATTTCAAAAACGGGCTGGTGTTGGTGATCGACGGCCAGCTCTGGCAGATCATCGAGTTCCAGCACGTCAAGCCGGGCAAGGGCCCGGCCTTCGTCCGCACCAAGCTCAAGAACGTGGTCTCGGGCAAGGTCGTGGACAAGACCTACAACGCGGGCGTGAAGGTGGAGACCGCAACCGTGGACCGTCGCGACGCCACCTACCTGTACCGCGACGGCAACGACTTCGTGTTCATGGACAGCGAAGACTACGAGCAGCACCCGCTGCCGGAGTCGCTGGTCGGTGACTCGGCCAACTACCTGCTGGAGAGCATGCTGGTGCAGATCGCCTTCCACAACGGGGTGCCGCTGTACCTGGAGCTGCCGGTCAGCGTCGAGTTGGTGGTCACCCACACCGAGCCCGGCCTGCAGGGAGACCGGTCCAGCGCGGGCACCAAGCCGGCCACCGTGGAGACCGGCGCCCAGATCAACGTGCCGCTGTTCATCAACACCGGAGACAAGCTGAAGATCGACACCCGTGACGGCAGCTATCTGGGACGGGTCAACTCCTGACCATGCCCGCTGGCAAGCCGGTAAAGGGCCGGCACCAAGCCCGCAAGCGCGCGGTCGATCTGCTCTTCGAGGCTGAGGCCCGGGGCCTGACCCCGGCCCAGGGCGCCGAGTTGCGGTCGAAGCTGGCCAGTGAGCAGCCCGACGTCTCCCCGCTGCACCCCTACACCGTGCTGGTGGCCCGCGGGGTGACCGAGCACAGCGCGCATATCGACGACCTGATCACCTCGCACCTGCAGGGCTGGAAGCTCGAGCGGCTGCCGGCCGTGGACCGCGCGATCCTGCGGGTGGCGATCTGGGAGCTGCTGCACGCCGACGACGTGCCCGAGCCGGTGGCCGTGGACGAGGCGGTGAAGCTGGCCAAGGAGCTGTCCACCGACGACTCGCCGAGCTTCGTCAACGGCGTGCTCGGTCAGGTGATGCTGGTGACGCCGCAACTGCGGGCGGCGTCGCTGGCGGTCCGCGGGACCACCGCGCCCGCGCCGGCCGAGGCCGGGGCGCAAGAAGCTGAGCCTGCCGCGGAGTCCGACCCGCAGAACTGAAGCGGAGTCGGCGGCGACTCGTGGACGTCGGGCGAAAGCGCCCGGAGCCGCCGTGGCGCAGGCACACTGGCCCTATGGTCGAGGGCTGGGACGCACCGAATCGGAGACTGCGGGTATCGGCGCTGGCGGCGGTGGCCAACCCGTCGTACTCGCGGGTCGACACCTGGAACCTGCTCGACGACGCCTGCCGGCAACTGGCCGAGGCCAACCGGGCCGGGCTGGACACCACCCACCATGCCGCACGGGTCAAGCGCCTGCTTGACCGGCTCGGCGCCTACGAGCGGTACTGGCTGTTTCCGGGCGCGGCGAACCTGGCCGCCTTCCGCGATCACTTGGAGTCGATGGCGACGGTGTCGCTGACCGAGCGGGTATCGCTGGTGGTGCGGCTGCTGTCGGACTACGGCGACCGGGCGGCGCTGTTCGATCTGGGCTTGCCGCTCTCCGAGCAGGAACTGGTGGCCCAAGCCCGCCAGCAGCAGTTCTACACGGTGCTGCTGGCCGACGACTCGCCGCCGGATGCGCCCGAGAGCCTGGCCGACAACCTGCGTCGGCTGCGTAACCCCGACGACGACGTACAGATCGAACTGCTGGTGGTGTCCAGCGTCGAAGACGCCGTCACCGCGGTAGCGCTCAACGGTGAGATCCAGGCCGCCATCGTGCGCCACGACCTGCCGCTGCGGTCGCGGGACCGCGTGCCGCTGATGACCACGCTGCTGGGCGCGCAGGACGACGCGGTGGGCGCCGGGGGCGGTCGCGACGCCATCGAATGCGGTGAGTGGATGCGCCTGCTGCGCCCGCACATCGACCTGTACCTGCTGACCGACGAGTCGATCGCCGCCGACACCGAAGATGAGCCGGACGTCTACGACCGCAGCTTCTACCGGCTCAACGATGTCACCGACCTGTACAGCACAGTGCTTGCCGGTATCCGAAAGCGCTACGCCACACCGTTTTTCGATGCCCTACGCGCCTACGCGGCCGAGCCGGTCGGTCAGTTCCACGCGCTTCCGGTGGCGCGCGGGGCCAGCATCTTCAACTCGCGCACGCTGCAGGACATGGGAGAGTTCTACGGCCGCAACATCTTTATGGCCGAGACTTCCTCGACCTCCGGCGGCCTCGACTCGTTGCTCGACCCGCACGGCACTATTCGGGTGGCGATGAACAAGGCCGCCAAGACCTGGAACGCCGACCACACCTACTTCGTCACCAACGGGACCTCGACGGCCAACAAGATCGTGGTGCAGGCGCTGACCCGGCCCGGTGACATCGTCCTGATCGACCGGAACTGCCACAAGTCGCACCACTACGGGCTGGTGCTGGCCGGCGCCTACCCGCTGTACCTGGACGCCTATCCGCTGGAGCAGTTCGCGATCTACGGGGCGGTGGCGCTGCGCACCATCAAACGCGCCCTGCTCGACCTGGAGGCCGCCGGCCAGCTGCATCGCGTCCGGATGCTGCTGCTCACCAATTGCACCTTCGACGGGGTCGTCTACAACCCCCGCCGGGTGATGGAGGAGATTCTGGCCATCAAGCCCGACATCTGCTTCCTGTGGGATGAGGCGTGGTACGCGTTCGCCACCGCGGTGCCGTGGGCTCGCCAGCGCACCGCGATGGTGGCCGCCGAAGGCCTGGAGACCACCCTGGGCTCGGCCCATTACGCCCGCGAGTATCAGGCGTGGCACGACCGCATGGAAGGCATCGACCGCGACCAGTGGAGCGAGCACCGTCTGCTGCCGCACCCGTCGGCGCGGGTACGGGTGTATGCGACCCACTCGACGCACAAGTCGCTGTCGGCGCTGCGGCAGGCGTCGATGATCCATATCCGCGACCAGGACTTCAACGCGCTGGCCCGGGAATCGTTCGCCGAGGCGTTTTTGACCCACACCTCGACCTCGCCCAACCAGCAACTGCTCGCATCCCTGGACCTGGCCCGCCGCCAGGTGGATATCGAGGGATTTGACATGGTGCGGCGGGTGTACGACATGGCGCTGGTGTTCCGCCACCGGGTCCGCAAGGACCGGCTGATCGGCAAGTGGTTCCACATCCTCGACGAGAGCGACCTGGTTCCCGATCGCTTCCGGGAGTCCGCGGTCAGCTCCTACCGGGAGGTGCGCCAGGGTGCGCTGGGGTCGTGGAACGAGGCCTGGCGGTCCGACGAGTTCGTGCTCGACCCGACCCGGGTGACGCTGTACGTCGGCAAGACCGGGATGACCGGCTATGACTTCCGCGAGCGAATTCTGATGCAGCGCTTCGGCATCCAGATCAACAAGACATCGATCAACTCGGTGTTGTTGATCTTCACCATCGGGGTCACCTGGTCGAGTGTGCACTATCTGCTCGACGCGCTGCGACGGGTCGCGGGCGAACTCGATCGAGCCTGGACCACGGCCGGCGCCGACGACCGTGCCCTGCAGCGCCGCCGGATCACCGAGATCACCGAGGACCTGCCGCCGCTTCCGGACTTCAGCGCGTTTGCGCCGGCCTTTCGCCCCGGCGGGACCAGCAGCCCGATCGGTGATATGCGCGCGGCGTTCTACGCCGGTTACGAGGAGACCGACCGCGAGCATGTGCTGCTCGGGGATGCCGGTCGCCGGGTCGCGGACGGCAAGACGCTGGTGTCGACC
>NZ_JRMK01000191.1:0-6279 GCF_000972925.1 Mycobacterium sp. UM_Kg1
CCGCCCGCGCCCGCCGAAACGGCATTGGTAGATTCCAGGGATGTCCGTACGCAAGTCGTTGCTCGTGTCCTCGGTCGGCCTGCTGGTGTGTGCACAAGCACTGGCCGGCTGCGGGGGCGCGCAGAAGCCGATCGATACCACCAAGCTGTTCAACGTCCAGTCGACGTTCGGCTCCGACTTCAAGACCCAGACCAAGGGTCCTAACGACATCGACCCCAAGATTCTCGGGCCGCAGAAGATGCCTCCCGGCGTGACGTTCGACCCCACCGACTGCGCCGACTACGCCGCCAACACCGGCCGGCCGCCCAAGGGCATCCAGGGCAAGATGTCGATGGTGTCGATCGTCGGCGACGGCAACCAGCTGGTCGCGATCGCCATGCAGTCCGACCAGGAGCTGCCCTACGACGACACCGACGCCGAGAAGTGCAGCCACGTCTCGTTCAACGCCGGCAAGCTCACCGGCTACCTCGACGAGGTCGATGCCCCGGAGATCGAGAACGCCAAGACGGTGGGATCGCACTCCGAGATTGTGCTCGTCGGCAAGGACGGCCAGCAGCAGTCCCGCGAGTCCTACACCTTCACCGCCTACCTGGGCACCGCACTGGTGCAGGTCACGGCCAACCCGCAGGCGGTCCGCGGCCAGGCGCCGGGGATGGTCGACGCCGACCGGGCACGGCAGTTGTTGGTCGACGCGGTGGCAGCGCTGCGCGACTAGCGGTGCCGGGGGAGCCGCCACGTGACCGAGCGCGAGCCGCGCGTCCTGGTCGTCGGGGCGGGCATAGCCGGGATCACCACCGCGCACGTCCTGCGTGAACAGGGCTTCACCGACGTCACCGTGCTCGAGAAGGGCTCGGATGTCGGCGGGGTCTGGTACTGGAACCGCTATCCGGGCCTGCGATGCGACGTGCCGTCGCAGATCTACCAGTTCGGGTTCGCGCCCAAACCCGACTGGCGGCACGCCTGGGCGACCGGCGCGGCCATCCAGCGCTACCACCGCGACGTCGTCGACCGGCTGGGGCTGGCGCCGCTGATCCGGCTGGACACCGAGGTGAGCGAGGCGCGCTGGGACGAGCGTCGGCACTGGATCGTCACCACTGCCGCCGGGGAGGAGCTGGACGCCGATTTCCTGATCTGTGCGACCGGCGTCCTGCACCACCCGTTCGTCCCGGAGATCCCCGGACTCGCCGATTTCGCCGGACCGGTGGTCCACACCGCCCGCTGGGACGACGAGCTGGACACCGCAGGCAAGCGGATCGCGGTGATCGGCACCGGATCCACCGGGGTGCAGGTGGTCTCCGCGCTGGCGCCGCAGGCCGCGTCGATCGACCACTACGTGCGGTCGGCGCAGTGGATTCTGTGGGCGCCCACCTCGCTGCGGCAGCTGCCCGGCGTCGCCGCGGTGCTGCGGCGGTTCCCGGCGTTGCACCGGTCGCTGCACCGGCTGCTGACCTTCGGCGGCTCCGGGCTGCTGACCGATGTCACCACCCGCCCGACGTGGCGCCGCCGGGCCGTGCAGGCCTACGCCCGGGCGTGCTTGCGGATTCAGGTGCGCGACAAGGCGTTGCGGGCCAAGCTTCGTCCGGACTACGAGCCGCTGTGCAAACGTCAGGTGGTGTCGGGAAGCTACTACCGGGCCATCCGGGCCGGCAATGTCGACGTGGTCACCGAGGACATCGCCGAAGTCACCCCGACCGGCATCCGCACCGCCGACGGCACCCACCGCGACACCGACGTCATCGTGCTGGCGACCGGCTTTCACGCCCACAACTACATGCGACCGATGCGTCTGTGCGGCCGCGACCGGATCAGCATCGACGACGCCTGGGCCAAGGGCCCGCGCGCCTACCGGATGACCGCCATCCCCGGCTTCCCCAACCTGTTCACGGTGTTGGGGCCCAATTCGCCCACCGGGTCGATCTCACTGCAGTACACCTCGGAGCTCACCGCCGGCTACATCGCGCAGTGGTTGACCAGGTTCCGGACCGGCGAGCTGACCACGGTGGAGGTCACCGAGCAGGCCACCGCCCGGTTCAACGACGCCGTCGCGGCCGCGATGGTCCCGACGGTGTGGAACACCGGGTGCAACTCCTGGTACCTGACCGGCAGCGGCGCGATCGATCTGTGGCCGTTCGACCGCGCGACGCTGAAGAAGATGCTCGCCAGCCCCGATCCGGCGGATTTCCACCTCAGCTGACCCAGCCACCTCGGCTGAGGCGGCCTCAGTGCTCGCCGCGGGCCACCGGCCGGGACACATCCGAGCTCCACTGCGACCACGATCCCGGGAACATCGCTGCCGAGCGGCCGACGGCGGCCAATGCCGCGACGATCACCGTGGCACTGATCCCCGAACCGCAGTAGGTCCCCACGGTGGCGTCGTCGCCGACGCCGCGCTCGGCCAGCAGCCCGAGGATCTCCTCGTCGGGCAGCAGGGTGCCGTCGGCGCCCAGCAACGCGGTGAACGGCAGGTTCGTCGCGCCGGGGATGTGCCCGGCAGTCGCGTCGATCGGCTCCACCTCGCCGCGGAAGCGTTCGGGGGCGCGGGCGTCGAGCAACGCGATCGAACCGGTCCGGGCTCCTTCGCCGGCCTCGTCGGCGGTCAGCGTGGGCCGCAGGCCCTCATACAGATCCTCGGGCAGCAGGGTGACGTTGCCCGGCTCGGGGGAGACCTCGCCGGTGTCCAACTCGCCGCCGGCTCGGGTCCACGCCGCCAGCCCACCGTCGAGGATGCGCACGTCTGCGACCCCCGAGGTGGTCAGCAACCACCACAACCGGCCCGAACCGGCCCGGTGCCAGTCGTCGTAGACCACCACCGGCGTGTTGCGCCGCACTCCCCAGCGGCGGGCAGCGGCTTCCAGATTGCGGCCGGTCGGCAACGGGTGGCGGCCCCGGTCAGGCACGGAGTGGTCGGACAGCTCGTCTTCGAGCGAGACGTAGACCGCACCCGGCAGATGGCCGCCCAGATATGCCTGGCGTCCGTCGGGTGCCTCCAGACTCCAGCGGACGTCGAGGAGCGTCACCGGATCACCGGCCCGCAGAAACTCCATGAGCTCCGCGGCGGTGATCAGAATCCTGTTGCGCGGAACCACCGCGTGGACAGGCTCAGTAGTTGTTGCAGGTGTTGGCTACCGCGACGATGGTGCCCACGTACTGCTGGGCCTCCGGCATGCCCTGCACCATGTTGGCAAACTGCTGGCGCTTGGCGGGCGGAGCGTTCAGGAACATCTGCAGCATGCCCGGCCCGTTGGGGCTGGCGTCGAACTCGGCCGCGGCGGCCGGGTTCTCCGCGGCCAGCGCCGCGTGCACCTGCGAATAGGTGCAGGTGGTGTTGAGGATCGGGCCGAGGTCGGGGCTGGCGGACGCGATCCCGGATCCGGCGCAGAACGCCAGAGCCAGACTGCCGGCTGCGACAGAGATTCTGGTCAACGACAGAGTGGCCATTTTGCGGACGCCTTTCACCAGTGCATCTTTACGGGGATTTGAAGACCTAACTCAAAGACTGGCCAAGCTTAACCGAACTGCGCGCGGCGTGCTGAAGTCGCAGTTAGGGCCGGTGGGCGCGGATCACGAGCCTTGACCGGGTTCGGTGCGCCACCACGGCGTGGGCTGACGCGCCGCCCACCCGCTGACGCCCTCCAGTTCGGCGGCCAGCGACACCAACAGGCCGTCGCTGTTGGCCGGCCCCATCAACTGCACCCCGATCGGGAGTCCGTCGGAGGTGAACCCGGCGGGGACATTGATCGACGGCCAGCCCAAGAGGTTCCACGGCCAGGTCACCGGGCAGGCCGCGATCATCGCGCGGTCGGTCTCCCAGCTGTTCAGGTCGTCGAAGGTGTTGACCAGCGGCGGCGGCTGAGCGGTGGTGGGCGCCAGCACCACGTCGACGATGCGGAAGATCGAGCCCACCCGCCGGTGATCCTTGGCCTCGTGGGCGCGGGCCTTGCGCAGCACGGCCTGCGACAGCAGCCGGCCGGTGCGCATGTTGGCCAACGTCCGCGGGTCGAGGTTGACCCCGTTGCCCAGCGCGTTCGCCGCGGTCAGCACCCCGGCGGTGGACCGGGACAGGAAATTCCACGACAGTCGCAGCCCGTAATCGGGGTTCCCCGGGACCACGGTGTGCCCGAGCAACCGCAGTTGTTCGGCCGTGCGCTCCAGGGCGGCCCTGATCTCCGGGTGCAGCTGGGCGGCGAACCCCGTGTAGGGGAAGCGGGTCGACAGCGCGATACGCAGTTGCCCCGGCGCGGTCCGTACGTAGTCCGAGACCGTCATCGGCGGCGGTTTGTGCAGGTCGCCGTCGGCGTTGCCGGAGACCGCGTCGAGTACCAGCGCCGCGTCTTCGACGGTGCGGGCCAGCACCCCGTTGACGGTCAGCCCGTTGAAGGCCTCCGGCAGCGGCCACGTCGAGATGCGGCCGCGCTGCGGCTTGATGCCGACCAGATGCGTCCAGGCCGCGGGAATGCGCACACTGCCGGCGCCGTCGGATCCGATGGCCGCGGTCACCAGACCGGCGGCCACCGCGGCGGCACTTCCCCCCGAGGATCCGCCGGGGGTGTGCCGGCGCGACCAGGGGTTGCGGGTGTGGCCGAAACCGGGGCCGCTGGTGAACGGCCACTGACCCAATTCGCAGGTGTTGGTCTTGCCGACGATCACCGCGCCGGCGGCCCGCAGCCGGCGTACCACCTCCGAGTCGTGGCCGGCCGGTTCGACGTATCCGGAGGCGCCGTACGAGGTCGCCACCCCCGCGACGTCGGTGTCGTCTTTGACCGCGATCGGGATGCCCAGCAGCGGCGCGCGGTGCCCGGCAGCCCGCAGCCGGTCGGCTTCGGCGGCGCTGACCAGGGCCGACTCGGTGAAGACCACCCGGAAGGCGTTCAGGGTGGACTGACTGGCGTCGATGGCGTGCAGCGACCGGCGCACCAGCTCCACAGAGGTGGCCTCACCGCTGGCCAGCTGGTAGAGCTGCTCGGTGAGGGTGGGGAAGCGGGTTGCAGAGGTCGCGGACGGGTGGCTCATCGCTGACGAGAGTATCGGCGTGCCACGCCGGTGGGGGTCCTCGAAACGCTCGCATCCGATGCGAAACTGGTCCGATGCGGCTGTACCGGGACCGGGCGGTGGTGCTGCGCCAGCACAAGCTCGGCGAGGCCGACCGGATCGTCACTTTGCTCACCCGCGACCACGGGCTGGTCCGCGCGGTGGCCAAAGGAGTGCGCCGTACCCGCAGCAAGTTCGGGGCCCGGCTGGAACCGTTCGCCCACATCGATGTGCAGCTGCATCCCGGCCGCAACCTCGACATCGTCACCCAGGTGGTGTCGGTCGACGCGTTCGCCACCGACATCGTCAGCGACTACGGCCGCTACACCTGCGCCTGCGTGATTCTGGAGACCGCGGAACGCCTGGCCGGTGCCGAGCGGGCCCCGGCGACGGCACTGCACCGGCTCACCGTCGGTGCGCTGCGCGCGGTGGCCGACGGCCGCCGCCCCCGCGAGCTGGTGCTGGACGCCTACCTGCTGCGGGCCATGTCGGTGGCGGGGTGGGCGCCGGCGCTGACCGAGTGCGCCCGGTGTGCCACCCCCGGCCCGCATCGGTCATTCCACGTCGCGGCCGGCGGCAGCGTCTGCGCGCACTGCCGCCCGGCGGGGGCGACCACCCCGCCGATGGGTGTGCTGGATCTGATGTCGGCGTTGCACGACGGTGACTGGGAAGCCGCTGAGCTGTCCACGACGGCGCATCGCAGCCACGCCAGCGGATTGGTGGCCGCGCACCTGCAGTGGCACCTGGAACGGCGTCTGCGGACCTTGCCCTTGGTGGAGCGGGGCTCCCAGCAGCCGGCGCAGCGCGGCGGCGACGACGCGGATGCGCAGTCCCGGGCCGCCGGCAGCTGACCCATCGGGGTCCCCGAACCCCGAAATACGTCCGTTTCGGTGGACTGCCCGGATGTCGGCGGTAGGCTGATGCGACTTCACGATCCGCATGTTCAACCAGGAAGGCAGGCCGAATGTTTCACGACACCGGGTGGGGGCGCTGGGCGCACAAGACGATGCCGGGATACGGAGCCGGTTTCGGTGTGGCGGCCGGAGCGCTACTCGTCGTGGGAATGATGCCGGCCGTGGCTTCCTGCGCGCGGGCCGCCGAACCTGGTCCGCCCGCCGGGATCACGGCACCGCTGCCGGTGAACGGCCCCGGCGCTGACGGGGCGGACGGCGCGGACGGCGCTCCCGGAGCCGACGGCGCTCCCGGCGCCGACGGGGCCCCCGGTGCCGGTGGCCCTGTCTCTTATACACA
>NZ_JRMK01000192.1:0-6175 GCF_000972925.1 Mycobacterium sp. UM_Kg1
ATGTGTATAAGAGACAGGAACGGCAACGGTGCCGTGATCGTTGACCAGGCGGGCAACCAGCCGGGGCGGGGGGCATGGCTGCATCCCGCACCGGAGTGCTTGCACGCGGCGATTCGGAGACGGGCCTTCGTGCGGGCGCTGCGGATCAGCGGTTCGCCGGATGTATCCGGGGTGGAGGAGTACTTCGAGGGATTGGAAGACCAGCTCAACCACTCCGGTCAACAGAACAGGTAGCGAAGAACATGAGCACACCGTGAAGTCCCGATGACAATGCGTCATAGCTAAACCCGAGGCGCGGCCCACCACCGCTGTCGCCTCATAGACAGGAGAAGTAGTGGCAAAGGCCCGCGTACACGAGTTGGCCAAGGAACTCGGTGTCACCAGTAAGGAAGTACTCGCCCGCCTGAGCGAACAGGGCGAGTTCGTCAAGTCGGCATCCTCAACCGTGGAAGCCCCCGTCGCGCGCCGGCTGCGCGAGTCCTTCGGCGGTGGCAAGCCCGCGCCGCAGGCCGAGGCACCCGCTGCCCCGGCGGCCCCCAAGGCCGCCGCCCCGGCCCCCGCGGCGACTCCGGGACCGGCGAAGCCGGCGGCACCGGCGGCCACCGGCAACGGCGAGGCACCCAAGCCCGCCGCACCCGCCCCGGCCAAGCCGGCGGCACCGGCCGCTCCGGCAGCGCCCGTCGCCGAGACGCCCCCGCCGGCAGCCGCGGCACCCGCGCCGGCGGCACCGCCCGCTCCCGGACCGCGCCCGGCAACCCCGGGGCCCAAGCCCGGTGCTCCGCGGCCACCGCGCGTCGGCAACAACCCGTTCTCCTCGGCGCAGCCGGTGGAGCGCGCCATCCCGCGTCCGCACCCGCAGGCGCCGCGCCCGGGCGGAGCGCCCCGGCCCGGAATGCCGCGCCCCGGCGGTGGCGCAACCCCGGGCAACATGCCCGGACGCAGCAGCAACTTCGGCGCACAGGGCCGCCCGCGCCCCGGCGGTCCGCCCCGGCCCGGCGGCGGTGCCCGTCCCGGAGCGCCCGCCGGCCGGCCCGGCGGTCCCGGCGGTAACTACCGCGGCGGTGGTCCCGGCGGTCCCGGTGGAGCTGCCGGCGCGCCCGCGGGCGGCGGTGGTTTCCGCGGTCGTCCCGGTGGCGGCGGCGGTGGCGGCGGACGACCCGGCCAGCGTGGCGGGGCGGCCGGTGCCTTCGGTCGGCCCGGTGGCGCGCCCAAGCGGGGACGCAAGTCGAAGCGGGCGAAACGCGCCGAGTACGAGAACATGCAGGCGCCGGTCGTCGGTGGTGTCCGGTTGCCGCACGGCAACGGCGAGACCATTCGGCTGGCCCGCGGTGCGTCGCTGAGCGACTTCGCCGAGAAGATCGACGCGAACCCGGCTGCTCTGGTGCAGGCGCTGTTCAACCTCGGTGAGATGGTGACTGCCACTCAGTCGGTGGGCGACGAGACGTTGGAGCTGCTCGGCAGCGAGATGAACTTCGTGGTGCAGGTCGTCTCGCCCGAGGACGAGGACCGCGAGCTGCTGGAGTCCTTCGACCTGACCTACGGCGAGGACGAGGGCGGCGAGGAGGATCTGCAGAGCCGGCCGCCGGTGGTGACCGTCATGGGTCACGTCGACCACGGCAAGACCCGACTGCTGGACACCATCCGCAAGGCCAACGTCCGCGAGGGCGAGGCCGGCGGTATCACCCAGCACATCGGCGCCTACCAGGTGTCCGTCGACTTCGAGGGCTCCGAGCGGCTCATCACGTTCATCGACACCCCGGGCCACGAGGCGTTCACCGCCATGCGTGCCCGCGGCGCCAAGGCCACCGACATCGCGATCCTGGTGGTGGCCGCCGACGACGGCGTCATGCCGCAGACCGTGGAGGCCATCAACCACGCCCAGGCTGCTGACGTGCCGATCGTGGTGGCGGTCAACAAGATCGACAAGGAAGGTGCCGACCCGGCCAAGATCCGGGGGCAGCTCACCGAGTACGGGCTGGTTGCCGAGGACTTCGGTGGCGACACCATGTTCGTCGACATCTCCGCCAAGCAGGGCACCAACATCGCTGCCCTGGAGGAGGCGGTGCTGCTGACCGCCGACGCCGCCCTGGACCTGCGGGCCAACCCCGACATGGAGGCTCAGGGTGTGGCGATCGAGGCACACCTGGACCGCGGTCGCGGCCCGGTGGCCACCGTGCTGATCCAGCGCGGCACGCTGCGGGTCGGCGACTCGATCGTCGCCGGCGATGCCTACGGCCGGGTGCGGCGCATGGTCGACGAGCACGGCGACGACGTGGAAGAGGCGCTGCCGTCGCGGCCCGTGCAGGTCATCGGGTTCACCTCGGTGCCCGGTGCCGGTGACAACCTGCTGGTGGTCGACGAGGACCGGATCGCCCGCCAGATCGCCGACAAGCGCAGTGCGCGCAAGCGCAATGCGCTGGCGGCGCGCTCGCGCAAGCGGATCTCGCTGGAGGACCTGGACTCGGCGCTGAAGGAAACCAGCCAGCTGAACCTGATCCTCAAGGGCGACAACGCCGGTACCGTCGAGGCGCTGGAAGAGGCTTTGATGGGAATCCAGGTCGACGACGAGGTCACCCTGCGGGTGATCGACCGCGGCGTGGGTGGCATCACCGAGACCAACGTCAACCTGGCCTCGGCCTCGGACGCGATCATCATCGGGTTCAACGTGCGTGCCGAGGGCAAGGCCACCGAGCTGGCCAGCCGCGAAGGCGTGGAGATCCGGTACTACTCGGTCATCTACCAGGCCATCGAGGAGATCGAGAGCGCGCTCAAGGGCATGCTCAAGCCCATCTACGAGGAGAAGGAGCTGGGACGCGCGGAGATTCGCGCCGTCTTCCGGTCCTCGAAAGTCGGCAACATCGCAGGTTGCCTCGTCACCTCCGGCATCATGCGCCGCAACGCCAAAGCGCGGCTGCTGCGTGATTCGGTGGTGGTTGCCGAGAATCTCACCGTCTCCTCGCTGCGCCGGGAGAAGGACGATGTCACCGAGGTCCGCGACGGCTACGAGTGTGGTCTGACGCTGACCTACAGCGACATCAAGGAAGGCGACGTCATCGAGACCTACGAGCTCGTCGAGAAGGCACGGACCTAACCGTGGCTGACCCGGCACGCGCACGCCGGCTGGCCAAGCGGATCTCCACGATCGTCGCCTCGGCGATCGAGTACGAGATCAAGGATCCGCGGCTGGCCGGCGTGACGATCACCGACGCGAAGGTCACCGCCGACCTGCACGACGCGACCCTGTACTACACGGTGCTGGGCCGCTCCTTGGACGACGACCCCAACTACGGCGGCGCGGCAGCGGCGCTGGAGGGGGCCAAGGGCGTGCTGCGGTCCAAGGTCGGCGCGGGAACCGGGGTGCGGTTCACCCCCACCCTGACGTTTGTCCGGGACACCGTGCCCGATGCGGCGCACCGGATGGCGGAACTGTTGGCCGCAGCTCAGGCCGCCGACGCCGACCTGGCCCGGATCCGGGAGGGTAAGCAACCGGTCGGAGACCCGAACCCGTATCGGGAGGTGCCCGGATCGGCGGGCGCCGACGACAGCGGTGATGGTGAGCAGTCGGCCGACTGATCCGCTGCCCACGGGTCGGCGGGTGGATGCCGCTGCAGCCGTGGAACTGCTGACGGGCGCGAGCACGCTGGCGGTGATCTGTCATGTGCACCCCGATGCCGACACCATCGGTGCGGGGCTGGCACTGGCGAGTATCCTGCGGCGGCGCGGCAAGACCGTTCAGGTCAGTTTCGCCCGCCCAGCCACGCTGCCGCAGTCGCTGCAGTCCCTGCCGGGTGGGGAAGTGCTGGTCAGCCCGGATGCGTTGCACCGCGACGTGGATCTGGTGGTCACCGTCGATGTCTCCAGTGCTGATCGGCTCGGAGAGCTGCAGGAGCCGGCCGCGGCCGCGCCCGAACTGCTGGTGATCGACCACCATGCCTCGAATCAGCTGTTCGGAACCGCCAATTTCGTTGACCCGACTGCGGATTCGACGACCATGATGGTCGCGGAACTCATCGATGCCTGGGGCGAGCCGATCGATGTGGACGTGGCGCATTGCCTGTATGCCGGGCTGGCCACCGACACGGGATCGTTCCGGTGGGCAAGTGCTCGCGCGCACCGGCTGGCGGCGCGACTGGTGGATGCCGGAGTGGACAATGCGGCGATCACCCGCGCGGTGATGGACACCCATCCGTTCGGCTGGCTGACGATGCTGTCGCGGGTACTGGCCAAAGCCCGGCTGCTCGGAGATGCCGCGGGTGGGCGAGGGCTGGTCTATGCAGTTGTCGACCATCCCGAGTGGACCACGGCCCGGCCCGAGGAAGTGGAGAGCATCGTCGACATCGTCCGCACCACCGCAGAAGCCGAGGTGGCCGCGGTGTTCAAGGAGACCGAACCGGGGCGCTGGGCGGTGTCTCTGCGGGCCAAGGCGACGGTGGACCTCGCGACGGTGGCGTGCGGGTTCGGCGGTGGCGGACACCGGCTGGCAGCCGGCTACACCGCGATCGGGGACATCGACGACGTGGTCGGGTCCCTGGTCACCGCCCTCGGCTAGTCCCGCGGTCGGGAGCCGACCCGATCTGCCCCAAGATGGTGGCTATGCACGACAGCACTGCCGCCGGTGGCCGCCAGATCGCGGCGCTGGCAATGCCGGCGCTGGTGGTGCTGGCAGCCGAGCCGCTCTATCTGCTGTTCGACACCGCGGTGGTCGGCCGGCTCGGGGCGCTCGGCCTGGCCGGGCTGGCGATCGGCGGGCTGATTCTGGGCCTGGTGGGCTCGCAGGCGACGTTTCTGTCCTATGGCACCACAGCGCGTGCTGCGCGCCACTACGGCGCCGGTGACCGACCTGCCGCGGTCGCCGAGGGGGTTCAGGCGACGTGGCTGGCACTGGGTTTGGGGGTGCTGGTCGTGGTGGTGGTGCAGGCCGCCGCGGCGCCGTTGGTCGCGGCGGTGGCCGGGCGCGACAGCATTGCCCAGGCCGCGTTGCCCTGGCTGCGGATCGCGATCCTGGGGGCACCGGCGATCCTGGTGTCGCTGGCCGGAAACGGATGGCTGCGGGGCGTGCAGGACACCTCGCGTCCGCCGCGCTACGTGGTTGCCGGTTTTGCGTTGTCGGCCGTGCTGTGCCCGCTGCTGGTGTTCGGGGCCCTGGGCCTGCCGCGGTGGGGGCTGGCCGGTTCGGCGGTGGCCAACTGTGCCGGCCAATGGCTTGCGGCGCTGCTGTTTCTGCGTGCCCTGCGAACCGAGCAGGTGCCGCTGCGGCTCGACGCTGCGGTGCTGCGCAGGCAACTGGTGCTGGGCCGGGACCTGATAGTGCGGTCGCTGGCTTTTCAAGCCTGCTTCGTCTCGGCAGCCGCGGTGGCGGCCCGGTTCGGCGCGGCGGCCCTGGCTGCCCACCAGATCGTGCTGCAGCTGTGGACGTTTCTGGCGCTGGTGCTCGATTCGCTGGCGATCGCGGCTCAGGCCCTGGTGGGCGCGGCACTCGGGGCCGGGCACGCGCGCCAGGCGCGGTCGGTGGCGGCCCGCGTCACGGCGTTCTCGGCGGTCGCGGCCGGTGTGCTGGCCGCGGCGCTCGCCGCGGGCCGGGCCGTGTTGCCGGAGCTGTTCACCGGCGACGCCGCGGTGCTGGCGGCCATCGGCGTGCCGTGGTGGTTTCTGGTGGCCCAATTGCCGCTTGCCGGAATCGTCTTCGCGCTCGACGGCGTGCTGCTGGGGGCCGGGGACGCAGCGTTCATGCGGACCGCCACGGTGGTCAGTGCCCTGCTCGGCTTCCTGCCGCTGACCTGGCTGGCCCTGGCGTTCCACTGGGGGCTGGCCGGGATCTGGTCCGGGTTGACCACCTTTATCGTGCTGCGCCTGATCTTCGTCGGCTGGCGGGCACTGTCGGGCCGGTGGGTGCGGGCGGGACGGCCGTAGGGGACGAGGGGGCGCACCGGAAATCCAGCACCCGGGTGGCCCGTGGGGTCCCTAGCCGCCGACTCCGGCGTCGAGCAGGAATCCGCCCCCGACAAACGTGACGAGGAAGATCGCCCACCCCAGCGCCGGCCAGGTGAGCATGGTGCGCCGGGTGCGCGCGCAGTAGCTCATGCCCACCAACGTGGTGACGATCGCGACCGCCATGCCGCCCCAAGACACCAGGTAGGCGGCGCTGATCAGGCCGCCACTGCACTGGTGAGCAGCC
>NZ_JRMK01000193.1:0-6117 GCF_000972925.1 Mycobacterium sp. UM_Kg1
TGTGCATCCCGGCGGCGCTGTACATGTCCAACCCCTACCTGGCGATGGCCGCGATCACGGTGACCACGTGCTCGATCATGTGCGCGATGCCGGTGTTATGGGCGTTGCCCCCGACGTTCCTCACCGGAGCCGCGGCTGCCGGCGGGATCGCCCTGATCAACACGCTGGGCAACATCAGCGGCTTCGGCGGCCCGTATGTCACCGGCTGGCTCACCGGTGCGACCGGCGACGCCCACGCCGCCCTGTGGGTGGTGGGGGCATTCCTGCTGGCCTCGGCGGCGGCGGTGTTCGGTCTGCGGACCACGCCCCGGCCGGCTCGGGTCAGCGAGGACGCGCCGTAGCGCTACCAGACCAGCGGCGCCAGGAACTTCTGCGCGTAGGCCCGCACCGCCGCGTCGTCACGCGTATCGAGCACCGGCGTCGGCATCTGAGCGATGGAGGCGGCCAGGCGCACATGCAGTTCGGCGGCGGCGGCCAGGTCCGCGTCCGGCATGGTCGCTCCGGCCGCGCGCAGCGCCTTGGCCATGGCGGCCGAAGCGCTCTCGAGGATCACCTCGGCCTGCTGGTACATCCCGGCCATCATCGGTACCCCGGGATCGAGCTGCAGCAGCTTGCGCACCACCGGGTCGGTGGTGAGCACGCGCAGCCCGGCGCAGAACCCCGCCACCGCGGCCGCCTGCGGTCCGGAGTCCACGGCCACCGTGCGCAGCTGAACCATGGCGTCCTCGAATGCCCGCCGGCCCACTTCGGTGATCAGCGCGTCGCGGGTGGGGAAGCGCCGGTAGAGAGTGCTGCGGCTGACGCCGGCCTGGTGGGCGATGACGTCAATGCTGGCCCGCCCCACCCCCACCAGCCCGACTTCCTCGGCGGCCGCCTTGAGAATGGCCGCCTCTTGTTCGGCGGGGCTGGCGCTACTGCGTCGCGGCGTCATCGGGCCGTCACCGCATCGGGCAGCCGGGCGGTGCGAAGGACTCCAGCGCCACCGAGCGGTGCGTCTTGACCAGCTTCTCGTACTGCATCCGGTTGTAGGCCAGCGGAACCAGCACCACCCGGTCGGGCAGCGTCCGCCAGGCCAGCTGCAGCAGCTGGGTGTAGAGGGCGAACTCCGCGTCGTGGCGGGGTTCCCATGCGAAGCCGGTGAGCTTGCGCACGCCGGGGTGCATGATCCCGAACGAGCAGATCTTCACCACCCGGCCCGCCCCGGCGCTGAGCACCGACCACAGCGGGGCGGCGGCGGCACGGACCGGGGCCGGCACCACCGAGGGCATCGGCAGCCGGGCCAGGCCGGCGGTCACCCGATCCAGAAACGGGTTGGCCGCCAGTTCGGTGCGGACCACCTCGTCGTAGTAGGCGACGGCCTCGGCGTAGGTGGCCGGAAACTTGCTCGACTTGCCGGGCAGCTCGAGCGCCCCGAACGCCTCGAGGAGCTGCTGGTAGGCGGCGTCGCGCTCTGCCTCGTTCCAGGCGATGCCGGTGACGGGGGTGAAGGAATTCAGCGTCACGAACATGCCGCTCAGCGCTATCCAGTTCCACAGTCGTGGGTTGAGCGCGCTATAGCGGACGTCGGCGAAATCGCCTTTGCCGCGGCCGTGCACGTCGCGGTGCATCCGTTTGAGGCGCTCCCCCTCGGCGGCGCGATCTTCGGCGTCTCCCCAGATGGCCAGCAGCGCCGAAAATCCGCTGCGGATCGCGCGGTCGGTGAAGTTGCTCTCAAAGCGGCCGGTCTTGTCGACCGCGGCGGCCACCGGTACCAGCGCCACCTCGTCGAACGCCGCGGCCCCGAACAGACCCGACAGCACGCTGCCGGAGTGCCTGCGGAACTGGGCCATCACCTTGGGCCGGACCGGTTGGCCCGAATCGATGCTGACGTCACTGATCACTGCCGTCATCTCGGCCTCCTCGGCTGTATGACACAAAGACTAGCTTTCTGTGTCAACGTGTCAATGGCGGCGCGCGCGGCGATGTCGGGGCCGGTCAGGCCCCGTTGTTGGGACCGCCCGAATTGGCCCCGGCGATATCGGTGATCGGGAAGTTCGGCATCGGCGGCGGTGACGGTGTGGCCGGCAGCGCCGGGATGTCCGCCGTGGGGATGTCGTGCAGCTCGTCGGCCGGCGGACCGTTCTCGCGTCCGCCGTACACGCTGCCCGGCGCCCGCGGCCCGAGCAGTTCACTGACCGTGACCAGGTGATAGCCGTTGGCTTTGAGCACGGGCAGGAACTGGTACACCAGGTCGACGGTCGAGGAGTAGGTGTCGTGGAACAGCACCACCGAACCGGGCCGGATCTGCGTCATCAACATGTAGCGGGTGGCGGCGGTGTCGGCGTCGTTGATCCAGTCGAACGGGATCACGTCCCAGAGGATCCCGGCCAGGCCGAATTGGGCGGCCTGCGCGTTGACCGCATCATCGGTGAGTCCCCCGGGTGGCCGCCACAAGCTCGGTGTGCGCCCGGTGGCCGAACGGATGGCGTCGTTGGCCTTGGCGAACTGACCCGGCACGTTTGCCGCGGGAATCGTGGTCATGTTCGGGTGTTCCCAGGTGTGACTGCCGATCTCCATACCGGCGTCGGCGATCCGCTTGGCAGCCAAGGGGTTTGCTGCCACCTTGTTGCCGATCAGGAAGAACGTGGAACGCGCCCCGGCATCGTTCAACACCCGCAGCAGCCGATCGGTGTACGGCGAGGGTCCGTCGTCGAACGTCAGGGCCACACACTTGACCACCGCACAGTCCACCGGGTTCGCAGTCGCCTCGTGCACCTGACTGGTACAGGCGGCGAGCACCGCAACGACCATCGCCGCCGCACCGGCGCGCCAGGGTTTCACCACCCCGGCAGCCTACCGGGACGCCGAGGCCGCTACGGGTTGTCCGATCCGGGGGCACCGTCGGCGCCGGGGGTGCCGTCGGCCTGGCCGTTGCCGCCGTGTTGGCCGTTGCCGCCGACGGCGCCGTAGCCGGTGCCGCCGTTTCCGCCCCGGCCGCCGTGGCCGTCGCCGTTGAGTCCTACGGCACCGCCGCTTCCGCCGTTGCCTCCGTCTCCGCCGACACTGTCGCTGCCACCGGTGGTGAAGGCCGCGCCGCCGTCCCCGCCGTCACCGCCGTCGGCACCTGCACCGCCGTCTCCGCCGTTGCCTCCGGCGCCGCCGATCGACGTGCCGTCGGTGATCATCTGGCCGGCGTCGGTGACCAGATCGATCCGGCTGATGCCGCCGTCACCGCCGGCGCCACCCGCACCGCCGATGCCCGCCGCGCCGGCGGCTCCGCCGTCGCCGCCGATCGCCGTCCCGTTGATGACGACGTTGTCCTCCAAGGTCGCGATGGCTGCTTGGCCGCCGGACCCGCCGGCCCCGCCGTCGAGGGCGTTTCCGGCCGCTCCGCCGATGACGCTGCCGCTGACCTGGGAGGCGGTGGCGGCGAAGAGCATGGCGAACCCGCCGGTCCCGCCTGCTCCGCCCGCGGCACCGATGCCCCCGGCTCCGCCGGTGCTGGTGCCGGTGATGCTGGAGGCGTCGCCGAAATCGATTCCGGCCTGCAGGAAGCTGAACCCACCGGCACCTCCGACACCACCGGAGATGCCGGCGCCGCCGGCGCCACCGGTGACGGTGCCGTCGTAGACGTTGCCGGTGGAATAGACGTCGCCGTAGCCGCCCGCTCCTCCGACGCCGCCGGCCAACCCAGCGCCGCCCGCACCGCCGGTGGCGTCGTTGTTCTCCGCGTGGCCGCCCAGGTAGGCGTAGAGGCCGCCGCTGCCGCCGGCGCCGCCGCGTCCGCCCCCGTCCGCCGCTCCGCCGACACCGCCGGTCGCGGTACCGGTGATCGTGCCGCCCTCACCGACGATTCCGCTGCCGACCACTCCCGTGCCGCCGGCCCCACCGACGCTGCCGGAGCCGTCGGCCGCACCGCCGAGGCCGCCCCGGGCCTCCACCGCGGCGACTGCGCCGGGGCCGGCGCTGACCGAAGCGCGGCCCCCGGCACCGCCGAGACCTCCGTCGGCACCCACTCCACCGGAACCGCCGATGACGACGCTGTCGGCGACCCTGCCGCCTGACCAGGCGTTCACCTCCGCCAAACCACCGGCGCCGCCCGCACCGCCGTCGGTGCCCTGCGCCCCGCCGCCGCCGATCACCACGCTGTCGACGACACTGCTGCCCGCCCCGTCGACGGAGATCGAGGCGCTGCCGCCGTCACCGGTGCGGTCGTCACCGTTGCCGCCGGTGACGGTGCTGCCCACGACGCTTCCGCCGTTGGTGGCCGCCAGAGCTGCCGAACCGCCGCTGCCACCGGCACCCACCGTGCCTGCGGTGACGCTGCTGTGCTCGACGCTGCTGCCGGCGCCGACGTTCAGTGCCGCGTCGGCGCCGTCGGCGCGGGCCGAGGCACTCCCGCCGGTGACCGTCACGCCCGAGGAACTGCCGTCGATCACGGCAGTGGCGCGGCCGCCGGTTCGGCCGCCGTCGCCCGCGGCGTCGGCGCTGCCGGCACCACCATCGCCGCCGCGGCCACCGGTCACCGTCGTGCCGGCGACGGTGCCGGCACCGGTGACGGAGGCCGTGCCCCCACCGCCGCCACCGCCTCCGCCCAGTCCGGCCCGTGTCCCGTCCGCGCTCCCGCCGGCCCCACCAGCGCCGCCGCCACCGCCGACCGCACCGAGGCCGATCGCGGACCCGGCACCACCGGTACCGCCGACGCCACCGTTTCCGGCTGCTCCGCCGTTGGCGACACCACCACTGCCGCCGGTGCCCCCGGCGCCCCCGTATTGACCGATCGATCCACCGGCCGATGCCTCACCGCGTCCGCCGTTGCCGCCGGCACCGCCGTTACCCGACGCGGCAGCGGCACCCCCGGCGCCGTCGGTCGCCCAGGTGATGCCGTCGCCGTTGCGGCCGCCGGCACCGCCGGCACCTTGACCGCCGGCCTGCCCGCCGACTCCCCCGTCGCCCCCGCTGCCCGCCGCTTCGGTGTTGCCGCCGCCGACACCGTCGCCGCCGGCGCCGCCCACCCCGCCGGCACCGGCGTGACCTCCCGCGCCGCCGACTCCTCCGAGTAGGCCGTGGCCGCCATTGCCGCCGACACCGCCGTTACCGCCGGCACCACCGCTGCCGCCGAGCTGGCCGTCGATACGCCCGGCGGTGCCGGCGATGCCACGCGCTCCGGCACCTCCTCGACCGCCCGATCCCCCGTCTCCGCCGGCACCGCCGACGCCTTGAATTCCGGCATTGGTGCCCGCGCCGCCCTGCCCGCCGTCGCCGCCATGACCGCCCGCGCCGCCGTTCTCGCCGGTGCCGCCGGCCGACCCCGGCGTCGTCGCCGCGGCGCCGTCGCGACCGTGGTATCCCGCGCCTCCCGCGCCACCGGCGCCACCGTTGCCGCCGTCGCCCTGCAGCGCCCGGCCGCCGCCGACTTCGGCTCCGCCGGCACCCCCCGCTCCGCCGGCGCCGCCGGCACCCCCGTTGGTGCCGTCGATGCGCTCGGCGGTGCCGTTCAGACCGTGAAATCCCGCTCCCCCGGCTCCGCCGTCACCGCCGACGCCCGCGGCGCCGTGCAGACCGCTGGCCGCGTAGCTGCCGGCGCCCGATGCGCCCCCGGCTCCGCCGGCGCCGGCGTTGCCCCCGGCGCCACCGGCCTGCCCGGCCAAGCCGTCCACGTGTGAGGCGGTGCCGTCGGCTCCCGCGGCGCCGGCGGCGCCCCGGCCACCGTTGCCGCCGGCACCACCCGCACCGCCCGTGCCGTGCGCCCCCACATTGGCTCCGCTACCACCGATTCCGCCGGCGCCGCCGGCGCCGCCGTTGCCACCGTGCTCGCCCGCGGCGCCCGGTGTAATACCGTCGGCGCCATCAGATCCGGCGCCGCCGGCACCGCCGCTCCCGCCGGCACCGCCGTCGCCGACCGCACCCGCCCGGCCGGTCCACGCACCCAACCACTGCGAAAACAGATTGCCCGCGCCGCCCGCGCCGCCGGCACCCCCGGCACCACCGGCACCACCGGTTCCCCCGGCACCGAAATTGAGGTCGGCGAACCCGGCTGCCCCGGCGGCGCCATGTCCACCTTCGCCGCCGGGGCAGCCGGGTTCGCCGACCTCAATTTCGGTGCCGGGGGAACCGGTGGTGCCGGTGGTGCCGGGG
>NZ_JRMK01000194.1:0-5730 GCF_000972925.1 Mycobacterium sp. UM_Kg1
ACGCCGAACGCGTCCATGGCCTCGGAGTCGGTGATCGGGCGGTATTCGGCGCGCCCGGTCTCGCGCAGCCAGGCGTGTTCGGGGCCCACACCGGGATAGTCCAGGCCCGCCGAGATCGAATGCGACTCGATGGTCTGACCGTCCTCGTCTTGCAGCAGGTAGGAGAACGAGCCCTGGAAGGCGCCCGGCGATCCGCCGGCGAAGGTCGCGGCATGCCGGCCGGTGTCCACCCCGTCGCCGCCGGCTTCGAACCCGATCAGCCGAACCGCCGGATCGTCGAGGAAGGCGTGGAAGATGCCGATGGCGTTGGACCCGCCGCCCACGCACGCCACCACGGCATCGGGCAACCGGCCCGCCATCTGCTGGATCTGAACGCGCGTTTCCAGGCCGACGATCCGCTGGAAGTCCCGCACCATGGTCGGGAACGGGTGCGGTCCGGCCGCGGTACCGAAGCAGTAGTAGGTGCGATCGGCATTGGTCACCCAGTCCCGGAACGCCTCGTTGATGGCGTCTTTGAGGGTCTGCGAACCGGATTCGACGGACACCACCTGGGCGCCCAGCAGCCGCATCCTGGCCACATTGAGCGCCTGACGGCGGGTGTCGACCGCACCCATGTAGATCACGCACTCCAGCCCGAGCAGGGCGCAGGCGGTCGCGGTGGCGACCCCGTGCTGGCCGGCGCCGGTCTCGGCGATCACCCGGGTCTTGCCCATATGGCGCGCCAGCAGCGCTTGGCCCAGCACGTTGTTGATCTTGTGCGAACCGGTGTGGTTGAGGTCCTCGCGCTTCAAGAAGATGCGGGCACCGCCGGCGTGGGCCGTCAGGCGCTGCGCCTCATACAGTGGCGAGGGTCGGCCGGTGTAGTGCGTCTGCAGGTCATCGAGGGTGTCGAGGAACTCGCGGTCGTTGCGCACCTTGTCGTAGGCGGCGGTGACCTCTTCGATGACGGCCATCAGCGCTTCGGCGACGTAGCGGCCGCCGTAGACGCCGAAATGCCCGCGGGCGTCGGGCTCGTGGCGGGTGGGCTCAGCCACTCCGGCACTGGCGCGCGGAATACTCGGGTGCGGGGTGTCTGACATTTAGCGGGCCGACTTCGGGCAGGACGGATGCTTACCCGCACTGACCAAATCGGCAACAGCTGCTCGCGGGTCGCCGCTGGTGACCAGCCCCTCGCCGACCAGGACGGCATCCGCGCCGGCACCGGCGTAGGCCAACAGGTCCGCGGTACCGCGCACACCGGACTCGGCGATCTTGACCACCTCGGTGGGCAGTCCGGGCGCGATGCGTGCGAAGCAGTCGCGGTCGACTTCCAGCGTATTGAGGTCGCGGGCGTTGACACCGATCACCTTGGCGCCGGCGGTCAGTGCCCGGTCGGCCTCCTCTTCGGTGTGCACCTCGACCAGGGCGGTCATGCCGAGCGACTCGGTGCGGTCCAGCAGGGACTCCAGGGCCTGCTGGCCGAGCGCCGCCACGATCAGCAGCAGCATGTCCGCGCCGTGGGCACGCGCCTCGTGAATCTGGTACGGGCGCACGATGAAGTCTTTGCGCAGCACCGGAACCGACACCGCGGCCCGCACCGCGTCCAAATCCGCCAGCGAGCCGTTGAACCGGCGCTGCTCGGTCAGCACACTGATCGCGCGGGCGCCGCCGTCGGCATAGGTGCTGGCCAGCTCCGCCGGGTCGGCGATGGGAGCCAGCTGCCCCTTGGACGGACTGGCCCGCTTGACCTCCGCGATCACCGCGATGCCGGGCTCGCGAAGCGCAGCCATCACGTCCAGCGGCGGGGACATGGCCTCAGCTGCGGCTTTGACTTCCGCAAGTGGGACGGCAGCCTCCCGGACGGCAAGGTCGGCGCAGACTCCCTCGATGATGGAGTCGAGAACGGATGCCGAAGTCATGACTGCCGCTTCCTCTCCCGCGTCCGGTGGGCCTTCGTCGAACACTTCCAAGAAGGGTAACGATCGTCGCTGCCCACGCTGTCACCGACCCTCGCCGTCCGGTCCCGGTGGCCGCTCCTCCGGATCCCCCGTGGGGTCGCGCCCCTCGTCGAGGGCGTCCCACATCAAACGTTCCGAGGCCTGCGCACCCGCCGGTCCGGCGGGCAGATCCCGGGTGGCCGCGCGGCGCGCCGCAGGCGCGGAATACTTGTTGACGCGGCCGACGCCGTGCGCGGCGGTACGCATCAACAATACGGCCGCCACCAGCACGCACCCGGCCGCAACCAGGGTCAACACCGCTCCGGTGAGGCGCCGGTCGGTGCCCAGCAGAGAGGTCAGCGGGATCTCAGCGATGTCCAGCGCCCGCACGGTGATGTCACGGGCCGCCCACATGCTCAGGCCCAGGTAGCCGCAAGCCAGGCTCACCGCGGCCAGCACCACCGCCAGGACCCGCAGTTGCCATCCGCGCACAGCCATCGCGGCCACCGCAGCCGCCAGGCACAACAGCGCCATCGGCACCAGCGCGGTGGACCAGGACGCCCCGGTGACGGTGAGTTGTCTGGGCTGGCCGAGCCCATCGAACGAGCGAATCAGCACCCACGGCAGCCGGGAGGCGCCCCACAACCCGCCGCCGGCGACTACCAGCAGCAGTTGCGCCCCGCGAAGGGTGCGGGCCCGGTGAGGTTCGCGGTCGTCAGCCATCGGTCCCGGGCGAGCCCAGCGTCTGCGCGGCGGCGATCGCGGCCAGCACGGCGCGGGCCTTGTTGGAGGCCTCGGTGTATTCGTAGGGGCCGTTGGAGTCGGCGACCACGCCCCCACCGGCCTGGACGTAGGCGGTGCCCGAGCGCATCAGCGCGGTGCGGATCGCGATGGCGAAGTCGGCGTTGCCGGCGAAGTCCAGGTAACCGACCACCCCGCCGTAGAGCCCGCGCCGGGTCTTCTCGACTTCCTCGATCAGCTCCATCGCCCTGACCTTGGGGGCCCCGGACAGGGTGCCGGCGGGGAAACAGGCGGTCACCGCGTCCAGCGCGGTCCGGTCCTCGGCGAGTTCCCCGGTGACGGTGGACACCAGGTGCATGACGTGGCTGTAGCGCTCGATGTGGCTGTAATCGGAGACCCGCACCGTCCCCGGAACGCAGACCCGGCCCAGGTCGTTGCGGCCCAGGTCGACCAGCATCAGGTGTTCGGCGAGCTCCTTCTCGTCCTCCAGGAGCCCCTTGGCCAGCAGCTGGTCTTCCTCCTCGGTCGCGCCCCGCCACCGGGTTCCGGCGATCGGGTGGGTGGTCGCGCGGCCCTCCTGGACGGTCACCAGCGCCTCGGGACTCGAACCCACGATCGAGA
Source organism: Mycobacterium sp. UM_Kg1 (assembly GCF_000972925.1). NCBI lineage: Bacteria > Bacillati > Actinomycetota > Actinomycetes > Mycobacteriales > Mycobacteriaceae > Mycobacterium > Mycobacterium sp. UM_Kg1. The sequence continues at coordinate 3,279 of NZ_JRMK01000194.1, forward strand.
AGGCCAGTTCACCGTCGCCGTCGGGCACCTGCAGCAGGTACATATACGGGCTGGGATTGGACACCCGCAGCATCCGGTAGACATCGAGCGGGTCGGCCGTCGTCGTCATCTCGAAACGCTGCGAGGGAACCACCTGAAACGCCTCGCCGGCTTCGATCTCGCCGACCAGTCGCTCGACGATCGCCCCGTACTCCTCGGGGGTCCGCTGCCCGCGGTAGTCCGGGTCGGGCCGGTCGAAGGTCGCGACGCTGGACTCCAGCGGCTGGCTCAACGCCGCCGTCATCACATCCAGGCGGGCGACCGCGTCGTCGTAGGCCTCGTCGACATGCTCGTCGGTGCCGTTCCAGTTGACCGCGTTGGCGATCAGGGTGATGGTGCCCTCGTGGTGGTCCACGGCGGCCATGTCGCTGGCCAGCAGCAGCAGCATGTCGGGCAGCCCCAGGTCATCGACCGCGAGTTCGGGCAGCCGCTCGAGGCGGCGCACCAGGTCATAGGTGAAGAAGCCCACCAGCCCGCTCGACAGCGGCGGCAGCCCGGGGATGGTCGCCGTCTCCAGCAGGGCCAGCGTCTGGCGCAGGGCCTGCAAGGGGTCGCCTCCGGTGGGCGCGTCCTGGGGCACCGCCCCCAGCCACACCGCCTCACCGTCGCGCACCGTCAACGCCGAGGTGGTGCCGGCGCCGATGAACGACCACCGCGACCACGACCGGCCGTTCTCGGCCGATTCGAGCAGAAACGTGCCGGGGCGGTTGGCGGCCAGCTTGCGGTAGGCCGACAGCGGCGTCTCGGCGTCGGCCAGAACCTTGCGGGTCACCGGAACCACTCGGTGCTCAGCCGCCAGGGCCCGGAAGTCCGCCCGGGATGTGACACCGACCCTCGAAGTGCTCGTGGTTTGCACGCGCACATCTTCCCAGACCATGCTGATTGCCGGCGCGGCGGCGCAGCGGCCCGCCGGAATCGACCCCGGTGATCGCCGTCGCGACGCTGACACCGGGAGTAGCGTGACCGGCATGAAAACCGGCGACACCGTGGCGGACTTCGAGCTCCCCGACCAGACCGGGGCGCTGCGCACCCTCAGTGAGCTGCTGGCCGCGGGGCCGGTGGTGCTGTTCTTCTATCCGGCGGCGATGACGCCGGGCTGCACCAAGGAAGCCTGTCACTTCCGCGACCTGGCCGGCGAGTTCGCCGCCGTCGGGGCCACCCGGGTGGGTATCAGCGCCGACGCGGTCGCCAAACAGGCCACGTTCGCCGACCAGCAGGGGTTCGATTACCCGCTGTTGTCCGACGCCGACGGCACCGTGGCGGCGCAGTTCGGCGTCAAGCGCGGCCTGCTGGGCAAGTTCCTGCCGGTGAAGCGGACCACGTTCGTGATCGACACCGACCGCACCGTGCTGGCCGTGATCGCCAGCGAGTTCTCGATGGACCCCCACGCCGATAAGGCGCTGGAGGCGTTGCGGACGCGCCGGACGGCCTAGCAGCGCGCAACAGCAGGCGGCGCTCCGGCCCGCCTATCCTCCGGTGTGCGCCGGTGCCTCGGATGCGGCCTCGCTCGCCTCGGCTGGGCCGGCCGCTGCCCGGGCCTCGCCGACCGCGGTCTCGATCCAATTTCTGATCTCGCTGAGGTGGGTGACGATTCCGGCGCGTTCGCGGCTGAGTTGCTCCACCTCGGCCTGCGTGCGGTCGCGCAGCAGTTTGGCCTCGCGTTTGGTGTTGGCGATCAACGAGGACGCCTCCAGACGGGCTTCCTTGTCCAGTTTGGCGATGTTGGCCTCGGCCTGCTCCCACGCCGCCTTCATCTTCTGGTCGAGGCGCTGCTGGGCCTCGCGGCGGTTGCGCTCGTCCTCTTCCCAGGCCAGCTTGATCTGCTCGTCGAGGGCCTCCTGCGCCGCCCGGCGATTGCGTTCGTCGTCCTCGGCCAGCCGCTGGTAGACCTCGCGGCGACTGCGCTCGGCCTCTTCGATCTCCTGGGCGATGCGGCTGCGCTCCTCGTGGGCGATGCGCAGGATCTGCTCCGCCTCCTGGGTCGCGGCTTCGAGAATCTTCGTCCGCCGGGCGTGGGTGGACGCCTGGAACTCGGCGAGTGCCGCACTGGCGGCGGCCCGGTCGTGACTGGCCGCCTCCAGCTGCTCGCGCAGCTCCGTGGTGAGGGCCTCGGCGTCCTGGCGTGCCAGTTCCTTGGTGCGCCGCGCCTCCTCGGAGGCGATGCGCATCATCCGCGCGATCCGGTCGGACATGCCCTCGACGGAGTCGACCGGGCCGGCGACCTGCTCGAACTGCGATCGCAGCTGGGCCAGTTCGGCCGTGAGGCGCTGCCGCTCGTTCTCGGCCTCGGCGGTCATCCGCACCACGTCGTTTTGCAGCCGGGTGACTTCGGCGGCGAGTTGTTCGCGGTCGATGAGCGTCTTCGACTTGCTCGCCTCGAGGGACTTGTTGCGCTCCTGCAGCACGCTGATCT
>NZ_JRMK01000195.1:0-5627 GCF_000972925.1 Mycobacterium sp. UM_Kg1
CCCCCAGCACGTTGCCGGCGCCGCGGATCTCCAGGTCCTTCATCGCCACCGCCATGCCGGCGCCCAGTTCGTTGTTCTGGGCGATGGTGGCCAGCCGGTCGTGGGCGGTCTCGGTCAGCGGGGTCTCGCGCGGGTAGAGGAAGTAGGCGTAGCCGCGTTCCCGGCTGCGTCCGACCCGACCCCGCAGCTGATGCAGCTGCGAAAGCCCGAAGGTGTCGGCCCGCTCGACGATCAGGGTGTTGGCGTTGGAGATGTCCAGGCCGGTTTCGATGATCGTGGTGCACACCAGGATGTCGTACTCGCGGTGCCAGAAACCCTGCACCGTGGTCTCCAGCATTTCCTCGGGCATCTGACCGTGCGCGACCACAACCCGGGCCTCGGGCACCAGCGCGCGTACCCGGGCGGCGGCCGCGTCGATGGAACTGACCCGGTTGTGCACGTAGAAGACCTGGCCGTCGCGCAGCAGTTCCCGGCGCAGCGCCGCGGCGACCTGCTTGTCGTCGTGCGGGCCGACGTAGGTCAGCACGGGATAGCGGTCTTCGGGCGGGGTGAGGATGGTCGACATCTCCCGGATGCCGGCCAGGCTCATCTCCAGGGTGCGCGGGATGGGTGTCGCGCTCATGGTGAGCACGTCGACATGGGTGCGCAGGGCCTTGATGTGCTCCTTGTGCTCGACGCCGAACCGCTGTTCCTCGTCGACGATCACCAGGCCGAGGTCCTTCCAGCGCACCCCGGTCTGCAGCAGCCGGTGCGTTCCGATCACCACATCGACCGAGCCGTCGGCCAGGCCGTCGATGGTCGCCTTGGATTCGCGGGCATCGGTGAAACGCGACAGTCCCTTGACGGTCACCGGGAACCCGGCCATCCGGGTGCTGAACGTCTGCAGGTGCTGATCGGCCAGCAGCGTGGTGGGCACCAGCACCGCGACCTGCTTGCCGTCCTGGACGGCCTTGAACGCCGCGCGCACCGCGATCTCGGTCTTGCCGTAGCCGACGTCGCCGCAGATCACCCGGTCCATCGGCACCGGCTTTTCCATGTCGGCCTTGACTTCGCCGATCGCGGTGAGCTGGTCCATGGTCTCGGTGAACCCGAACGCGTCTTCCATCTCGGCCTGCCACGGGCTGTCCGGGGCGAACGCGTGACCGGGCGCGGCCTGGCGTTTGGCGTAGAGCGCGACGAGTTCGTCGGCGATCTCGCGCACCGCCTTGCGGGCCTTGGTCTTGGTCTGGGTCCAGTCGCTGCCGCCGAGTCGGCTCAGCGCCGGGGCCGTTCCGCCGACGTAGCGCGACAGCTGGTCCAGCGAGTCCATCGGCACATAGAGCTTGTCGGTGCCGTTCGCGCCGCGTTTACCCGAGGCGTATTCCAGCACCAGGTACTCGCGCCGCGCCCCGCCGACGGTGCGCTCGGTCATCTCCACGAATTTGCCGATGCCGTGCTGGTCGTGCACCACCAGGTCGCCGGCGGTCAGGGCCAGCGGATCGACGGCGTTGCGGCGCTTGGCCGCCAGCCGCTTGCCTTCGGGGCCGCTCACCCGGTTGCCGGTCAGGTCGGCTTCGGTCACCACCACCAGGCCGGCGCCGGGGACGATCAGTCCCTCGTGCAGCGGGCCCTGCAGCACCCCGACCGCCGCGGGCTGCGGTGCCGCACCGGGCTCCAGCAGGGTCGCCGCGATGTCGGATTCGGCCAGCTGCTCCACCATCCGGCGGGCGGTCCCGATCCCGGGGGCGACCAGGGCCGCGCGTCCGCCGGTGGCGATGTGCGCCCGCAGCATCGCGAAGATCTCGTCGATGTCGCGTTGCCGGCCGCGGGCCGACGGTGCCGGACGCACATCGAGCTCCGTCGCGTCGGGGTTGGGCAGCTGGCTCAGCGTCCACCACGGGTGTCCGCCGTCGAGAGCGGCCTGGCGTACCTGCGCGAAGTCCCGGAACCCCGTCCCGCCGAGCTGCTCGATGTCGATCGGCGCCTCACCACCGATCGCGGCGACCGACCAGGAGGCCTCCAGGAACTCCCGGCCGGTCTTGATCAGATCCGCGGCACGCGCGCGTACCTTCTCCGGATCGCAGACCAACACCGGGGTACCGGGGCGCAGCTGATCGGTCAGCAGGGTCTGCGGGCCGGGCCGCAGCACGGCACCCAGCGCCTCCATGCCGTCGACCGGGATGCCCTCGGCGAGCTTGGCCAGCATGTCGCCGACCGTGCCGCTCACGGCGTTCTCGGTGTGCGGCTGATCGCGCGCCAGCTCGGCCGCGCGGGCCCGAACGTCATCGGTGAGCAGCAGCTCCCGGCAGGGCACCGCCACCACGGTGCCCACCTCGATCTCGGGGATGGAGCGCTGATCGGCCACCGAGAACGGCCGGATCTCGGTGATCTCGTCGCCCCAGAACTCGATCCGTACGGGGTGTTCGGCGGTAGGCGGGAACAGGTCGAGGATGCCACCGCGGACGGCGAACTCCCCCCGCTTGCCGACCAGGTCAACCCGGGTATAGGCCAGTTCCACCAGCCGGGCGATCACCGACTCGAAGGCGACCTCGTCGCCGAGCGCCAGCAGCACCGGCTCGATCGCGCTCAATTGGCCGGTCAGCGGCTGAAGCAGCGATCGCGCGGTGGTCACCACCACGCGTAGCGGCGGACCGAGCCGGGCGTCGTCGGGCCGGGCCAGCCGGCGCAGCAGCAGCAGGCGGGCGCCGACGGTGTCCACGCCCGGCGAGAGCCGCTCGTGCGGCAGCGTCTCCCAGGACGGGAAGAGCGCCACCGCGTCGCCATAGACGCCGCGCAGCTCGGCGGTCAGATCGTCGGCCTCGTGGCCGGTGGCGGTGACCACCAGCAGGGCGCGGTCGCGCGCCAGGGCGGCAGCCGCGAACGGCCGTGCACCGACCGGCCCGACCAGTGCGAGCTCAGCGGGCGGTTCGCCCACGGACTCCATGAGTTCGGTGAAGGTCGGCGCGCTCAACGCCAGGTCTACGATCCCCGCGATCGGGGTGTGGACACTCTGGTGCCCCGGTGCGGTCATGATGCGGGCAATTCTAGGCGGTGCGGCGCAGGCCGCCGACTTGCGTTGCGGTACATGCTCTATTCGTCGTGCAGAGTGGGATCGGACTCCAGGTGGGTCAACCCGTTCCAGCACAGGTTGACCAGGTGCGCGGCCACCACCTCTTTCTTGGGCTCACGCACGTCGAGCCACCACTGGGCCGTCATCGACACCGAACCGACCAGCGCCTGGGCATACAGCGGTGCGGTCTCCGGGTCCAGGCCGCGCCGGGCGAAGTCGCCGGCCAGAATCGACGACACCTGGCCGATCGCGTCGTTGAGCAGGGTGGAGTAGGTGCCGGAACTGATCGACGCCGGCGAGTCGCGGATCAGGATGCGGAATCCGTCGGTGTGCTCGTCGACGTAGGTCAGCAATGCCAGCGCAACGCGCTCCACCCGCAGCCTGGACTGATTGTTGGTCGCCTTGGTCAGCGACGTGGTGATGCCGTCCAGCAATGCCGACATCTCGCGGTCGACCACCACCGCGTAGAGCCCCTCTTTACCCCCGAAGTGCTCATAGACCACGGGTTTGGACACGTTGGCGCGCTGCGCGATCTCCTCGATGGACGTGCCGTCAAAACCGCGTTCGGCGAACAGCGAGCGGGCCACGTCGATCAGTTGATGGCGACGCTCGCTACCTGTCATCCGGGCACGCGGCGCCCGGCCGTCCTTATCCAGACCAGCCACGCGACCAGGGTAGTCCTTTGCATTAGAGTCACTGGGCGAGCACCGATCCGTCGTGGTGTAATCGGCAGCACCTCTGATTTTGGTTCAGATAGTTCAGGTTCGAGTCCTGGCGACGGAGCTTGATGCGCAGACGCCGCGCTGTCGGCCAGAGATTCGCTGCCGGGCGGGCTGGGCGGGCTGGGCGGGCAAGCCGCCGCCGTCCCCCGAACCGGCGGGGACCCGCTCTTACCCAGCAGGTCAGGGCTGCCACCGGCGCCAGAGAACTGCGGCGCCCGAAGCCGACAACTGATAGCGTACGATTGTGCGTTTCGGCTGTTCGCGCAGCGATTTGGATTCGACGGTTCACGAGACCCGCGTGCTTTTTCGCCTCGGTTGAGCGATCGTCGCCACGGCAAAGCGGTTCATCCAGCACGATGAGAGGAACCGAAGGGTGAGCACCCAGCAGTGCGGTGACAAACCCGGGTCCACACCGGTCTTCAGCATCCTCGTGCCGTCGTACAACGCGGGCCGATTCGCCGAGACTGCATTTCGCAGCGCGCTGGACCAGATGGGCCCCGACGACGAACTCCTGATCCAAGACGCTGGATCCACAGACGGCACGCAGGACGTCATAGCGGCACTGGCGCGCGCCGATCAGCGGGTCAAGCCGGTGATCGAACCCGACCGCGGACAGTCCGACGCCCTCAACCGCGCCCTGGCCCGCGCAAAACCGTCGTGGACGATCTGGCTCAACTCCGACGACGTGCTCCTGCCCGGTGCGCTCGATGGGCTGCGCACGGCCATCGCCGAGCACCCCGACGCCGACGTGTTCTACGGGGACAGCCGCATGATCCGGGAGGACGGCACGTCGGTGGATTTGTTCCCCGGGCGCCAGATGGAGCTGAAGAAACTGCTGGTCCAGGGCCCCACGGCGTTCTCCGGGTCGATCGTGATGCGCGACAGCACGCTGCGCGAACTGGGCGGCATCGCCGAGGATCTGCACTGCTCCATGGACTACGACCTGCAGGTACGTATCGCGCAGACCGGTTTGCGCCAGGTCTACGTGCCGGTGGGGATCGGGGCGCTGCGCTTCCACGACGCAACCAAAGCCGCCAAGATGTGGCCGACTTTCGTCAAGGAGTCCTACGACGTCCGGATGCGCTACTCGCGGACCCCGGCCGAAAAGCTCTACGGGTTGGGGGGCGCCGCGTTTCATCTGGCCCAGATACCGGTGTTCAAACTGCGACTCACCCCGACCTACCGGACTCTGCGGCGGCGGCTGTCGGCCCGGCTGCATTAGTCGCGCATCCTTCGTTCGCGGATGGACACCGGGCAGGTCAACCATCAGCCTCCGCACACCGCGCGGAGCGTGGCGTGGCGCTTTTCCTCGCGCATCGTCAGCTCGGTGGGACTGGGTCTGACCCTGCTGCTGCTCGCGCGCATTTCACCGGTCCACTCCTACGGCGAATTCATTGCGGCCGGGGCGGTGACCACGGTGGCCGGGATCGTGTTCGGCTTCGGCGCACCGGCGCGGGTGCTGCGGGTGGCAGCCGAACACTCTCCCCCGATGCAACACCTCTCCGGCCGGAAGCCACTCAGCCTGGTCCGGGCGCTCTACCTCATGCACCTCGGCAGCAACCTGGCGCTTGTCACGGTGCTGCTGTCCGGCGCGGCGCTGCTGCGGCTACCCGCCACGGTGGCTGCCGGCATCGTCTGGGGTGCCGGGGACACCCTGCAGAACTACGCCCAGAACCACTTCGCCGGCATCGGCAGTCACCGGTTCTCGAGCTGGCTGGTGGCCACGCAGCGCATCGTCCCGTGCGCCGCCGTGGTGGCCTACCTCGTGATGGGCCGGCCGGCGAATTACTCGTTGATCGCGCTGGCGTTCGCGATCCCCCTGGTGATCGCGGCGGTCACACCTGTCTCTTATACAC
>NZ_JRMK01000196.1:0-5441 GCF_000972925.1 Mycobacterium sp. UM_Kg1
ACCAGCCATGTTCTCCATCGTCCCTTCCAGCCCAACCTCGGGCTACAGGACTCTAAAACCAGCCGGTCTCATCCATGGGGAACATGCCAGAAGAAGTAACCGAAGGTCGTGAAGAACAAAAAGATCACGGTGACCACCCCGGCAGCGAAATCCGGCCGTCGGAACAGCCGAACGTCGAGCAGCGGATGACAGCGTCGCATCTCCACGACGACGAACAGCGATGCGGCTGCGCTGCTGGCGCCGAAGCAACCCCATACCAGGGAGTCGGTCCACCCCCGGGTGGGAACTTCGACGAGGCCCAGTACCAGCGCCGCCAGTGCGGCACCGATGAGCAGCCCACCGGCCCAGTCAATCGGTGTGGCGTTTTCGTCGCGCGAGGTGGTGATGCTGGCCGCTGCCAAAGCCAGTGCGAGGGCGGCGATCACGAACGCCCAGAACACCGCTCGCCATGTCGCGACTTCCAGTAACAGTCCCGCGCCCAGGAAACCCACCATCGCACCCACGCCCGCGACGCCCGCCCACACACCCACGGCCCTATTGCGTTCGGATCGCGGGTATGCGCCGGTCAACAGTGACAAGGTGGCGGGCATGACCAAAGCCGCCCCGACACCGGTGGCGGCTCGGCCGACGATGATGCCGGTCGGCGTGTCGAAACAGACCGGAATGAGTGACGAGGTTGCGAAGATGATCAGGCCTGCGATGAGCGCACCGCGGCGGCCGTAGCGATCTCCCAGCGCTCCGCCGAGCAAGAGAAGGCAGGCCAGTGCCAGGGTGTAGGCATCGACGATCCACGTCATCTGAGCTTGGGTGGCCAGGGTGTCGCGCGCGATATCACCGAGTGCGGTGTTGAGTGCGATCATCGCCGAGACGACGAGAAGAACGCACATGCAGGTGACGATCAGCAACCACACGCGAGAGTTGCGTGGGCGAGGTGAGGCGCTGTGCGCGACGCCCACCGGGGTTGCGTCCCGCAAGGTCATCGGTCAGTCACGCGCAGTGACGTGCACTGGCAGGGAGTCGATTCCGATGCCGACGTTGTGCACCGGGCCGGCTCCGGTCCACACCGCGGGCCCGGCGAGCTGGATGTCGTAGCCGCCCGCGATCGACTCCAACACCACCCGTATCTCTTTGTGGGCGAGATTGGCGCCGAGGCAGTAGTGCACGCCGCCGCCGCCGAAGGCGATGTGGGGGTTGGGCGAGCGGTGGATGTCGAACCGGAACGGATCATCGAAGACCGTCTCGTCTCGGTTGCCTGACGGATGCCAGAACACCACGCGGTCACCGGCTTTGACGTCTTGTCCCCCGATCGTGATGTCTTTGGTTGCCGTCCGCCCGAAAATCAGCACCGGGCTCGACCAGCGCAGGATTTCGTCTGCAGCGGTCCGTGAGAGCTCCGGACGGGAACGCAGTTCGTCGAGTTGGTCCGGGTGGTCGAGCAGCGCGATAAGGCCCATTGTCAGCGCGTTGCGCGTGGTTTCACTGCCGGCGATGGAAAGGATGATGAAAAACATCTCGAGTTCGAAACCATCGAGTTGTCCCGCGAGCTTGGTCCACACGTCGTCGGCCGGGTTTGCCCGCTTGTCGGCGGTGATGCGTTGGGCGTACTCGAACAGTTCCGCCTGCAGCCCGAGCCGATCATCCAGGGAGTACTCCCCGTACGGATCGCCGGATTTGAGGAGATGATCGGTGCGTTCGAAGACCCACGCCCGGTCGTCTTCGGGAATGCCGATGATGTCGGCGATCACATGCATCGGCACTTGGTAGGCGATATCTCGCACGAAATCGCACTTCCGGCCGGCCGCCGCTTCGAGGATGCGGGCTGTGCGATCGGTGAGACGCTGCTCGAGCGTGCCGATCATGCGCGGGGTGAATTCTGACGAGATGATGCGACGCATCTCGGTCTGCTCGGGGGGATCCAGCGTCAGCAGGGTGCGTCCGGCGGATATCAGCGGATCCGGCGCCACCATGGGACCGTCGAAGGAGGCGAAGGTCTTCCAATCGCGGTTGGCCTGTTGTATTTCGCCATGCGCGACGATCGACCAGAACGGTATCGGCGCAATGCCCAAACGGCCCTCAACGGGGGGATGAAGGTGCACCGGGCCCCGCGCGCGCAGCTCGGTGAAGACCTCGTGCGGAAACCCGTCGGTGTAGAGCTGGGGATCGGTGAGGTCGACATCCAGAGTTCGCGTCACAGATCCTCCTCGATGGCCGGGTGTGCTGAGCAACTTTGAACGGCTTGACGTACCAGAGCACGCACCGCCGCCGCGTCGGTCGTTTCGCCGAGCAGCAGCCGTCGATAGACCAGCGCCCCGGCGAGCATGTCCACAAGAGTTTCGGCGTCCGTCGACTGCAGGATGTCGCCGCGGCGGCGTGCGCGTTCGACCGCGTCGATTGCCTGCTGCCGTGATTGGGCAACAAAGCTGCGCAGAGTCTGCCGAATCGAGGTGTCGTTTGCGGCCTCGGCCAACAGAGCGGGCAGCAACGCCGCGAGTTCGGGCCGGGTCAGCATGTCAGCGATCGGCAGGACAGCCGCGAAGAGGTCTTCGACGAACGAACCGGTGTCCGGCGCCTCGACAGGACGCGTGACCGCGGTGGCGGCGTACTGGAACAAGTCGGTTTTGCTGGGCCAGCGCCGGTAGATCGTGCCGCGACCGACGCCCGCGCGGGCGGCGATGCCCTCGATGGTCGCCCCGCCCCACCCTTTGGAGCCGACTTCGGCGATCGTCGCCTCCACGATCGCGGCGTCCAACCGGTCGTCACGGGGCCGGCCACGTCGATGAGCCGTCTGCCGAACACTCACCGGGCCCTTGATCAAGCTGCTCGACACCCATCCGATACTGAACTAGCTAGTTCCGGAAATCAAGCATTCCGTAATTGGGCTGGCTCGCCAGGGCGCCTGCCGCCGCGCCGCGGCGCGCTCTGGGCAAATGGGGGTTAATTTAGCCTCCATGACAAACGAAGAACGCCTCCGGCAGATCGCCAGGGACGTGTTCCCGGACTGGTCGCGCCCGCCCCGGATCGTGGTGGAGCAGATCGGCCAGCTGGTGAGGCGTTGGCCGGTTGACGGCTTCGCCCGCGAGAAACTGCCGGATCAGCAGTGCCGTCTGGTGTGGATCGACAAGCACGCGATCGGGCAACTGGACTACATCGCAGACGCTGCCGAGGAGCAGGATCTGGTTGCGGTGATCCGGCCGCTGAGCCAGGTCGTCGGGGTCGAGGTCAACGCCTATGGTTCGGCGGACGCTTTCGGGGAGCGGACCTACCGTCGTGCCGTGGTGGTGTGCTTCGCATCGGGGAATCCGATCGCGATCGACACCACCCAGCACGCGAACGACGGCCTTCGGGGCCACGCCGACCGGTTCATCGATCGGCTACTGGACGCACTGGCGGGCACCGCCGCCGCTGATTAGCCGACCGCGACTCTAAGACCGCCCAGCTTCGGCTACATCGCCTTGTCGAGCTTGCGCAGGGCGGGCCGCAACGCCGCCCGGCACCGCGCGGCCAGGTCGGCCTCGCGGGCATACAGCAGCCCGTAGGTGAAGGTGTCCTCACCGGCAGCCGCCGCCGCGTCGGCCTGCGCAATCAGGTGCTCCCGGCTGACAACGCTGTCCTGGTGGTCGCCCAGCAGCGTCTGAATCGTCTTCGCCCGCCGGGCGATCTTGGTCTTGCCCGCTGCTGCGGCGGCGTAGCGCAGCCGCTTGGCAGCCTTGCGGATCCGGTGCAGCGCGGTGTCGCGGTCCGCAGCTGTCTTGGCTGCCTTCACCGCCTTGCGCAGCCGCCGGTAGGCGGCGTCCACGGAGGCCGACCGGGTGGCGGTCGGCGCGCTGATCAGATCGTCGAGACCGTCGAGCAGCCGGAAGTAGCGCGCGGAGCGCATCGCGGCCAGGCTGCGCCGTCGCCCCGTCTGATAGCGGCGCTGAGAACCGCCGATCAGCCGTTCGCGCACCGGCCCGCGGACCAGTTCTGGTGCCAGCTCGTCGAGCTCCTGCTGGTAGCGCTGGGCCAGGACCTCGGCATCGCGCGCCGCGCCGAGCACCGCCCCCAGTTCCCGCAACTCGCCGAGCAGCGGGGCGTGGGTCTTCTCCTCGCCGTGCAGCAGGCTGCGGATCCGCCGGACCGTCACCCGCATCTGATGAACGGCGTCGTCGGCGTCGGCGCGCACCCCGCGATCCCATACCAGCAGCAGCTCGACCTGCTCGGCCAGCGCCCGCTGCAGGCGATCGGCCGGGTGTGCCGGCGGCGCCGGTGCGCCCAGCACCCGGGCCAGTTTGGAGCCGTAGCCGGCCGGCCCGGCGCCGGTGTCGAGCAGCCGGTTGCTCAACCGATCCAGCAGCTCGAGGTCGCCGCAACCCAGTTCCAGCTCCCATTCCCGCCAGAGCTGTTCGGTCTCTTTGCGATCGGACCCGGTGGCCGACGCGGTGACCTGATCGTCGCAGAACTCGGCCAGCACCTCGTCGCGCTCGTCGCGCAGCACCACCACGCGGCGGGCGGTGCGGATCTGTGCCACGGGCGCCAGCGGCCGATCCCGCACCAGCGCCATCACCACGTCGAGCAGCTCGTCCGGAATCTCTTGGCCCAGCGGGGCACGTACCTCGGTGCGGGTGTCCGGACCGGCAGGAAGCTTCAGGTGCCAACCGGCGTCGGGACCGCCGGTGCGCCGGCGCAGGGTGACCCGGCGGGCCGCCAGGTCATGGTCGGCGGTGTCGAAGTACACCGCCGCCAGGGCCTGGGCCGGCAGGTGTTCGACGCGTGCGACTCCGGCGATGCCGTCGAAGGACGGCGAGATGGCCGACGCGTCGACGTCGAACTTGCGTTCCACCTCGCGATAAGAGGTGGTGGGATCGCCTGGTGACACGACATCCAGCCTGTCACACCCGGGCCGACCGGATACCTCTTTCTAGAAGCAGTGCTCCTCGGCCGGGAAGGTTCCCGCCGCCACCTCGTGGGCGTACTGCTCTGCGGCGCGCCGCAATTCAGCTCCGACATCGCCGAAACGCTTGACGAACCGGGCGGTCTTGCCGGTGGTCATCCCGGCCATGTCCTGCCACACCAGAACCTGGGCGTCGCAGTTGGGCCCGGCGCCGATACCGACGGTGGGAATGGTCAGCTTGCCGGTGATCTGGGTGGCCAGCTCGGCGGGCACCATCTCCATGACCACCGCGAAGGCACCCGCTTCGGCGACCGCGATCGCGTCGGCGATGGTCTGCTCGGCTGCGTCGCCGCGTCCCTGTACCCGGTAGCCGCCCAGGGTGTTCACGCTCTGGGGAGTGAACCCGATATGCGCCATCACCGGGATGCCCGCCGCGGACAGCATGGCGATCTGATCGGCCACCCGCTCGCCGCCCTCCAGCTTGACGGCGTGCGCGCCGCCCTCCTTCATGAACCGGGTGGCGGTGGCCAGGGCCGCAGCCGGTCCGCCTTCGTAGGAGCCGAACGGCAGG
>NZ_JRMK01000197.1:0-5382 GCF_000972925.1 Mycobacterium sp. UM_Kg1
GATGTGTATAAGAGACAGCCGTCAGGCGACCCGAGGAGTCAAGGGCGCCAACGTCATCGGTGACAAACCATCCCGGGTGCGCGAACGGGTCCGGAGTCACTGGATTGCGATAACCGCTGGCCAGGGTGGGACCGCCGATCGCGATCCGGCCCTCGCTGCCGATGCGCACCCGGACGCCCGACAGCGGAATCCCGTCATAGACGCACCCGCCGGCGGTTTCGCTCATGCCGTAGGTGCGCACCACCGGAACTCCCGCGGTTGCTGCGGCGTCCAGTACCGGTTGCGGTGCCGGGCCTCCGCCCAGCAGCACCGCGTCCAGCTCCGCCAGTGCGGCGGCGGAAGCCGGGACTGTCAGAGCCTTGGCCAGTTGGGTGGCGACCAGTGCCGTGTAGCGCCGGCCAGATCCGAGTGCCGACACCGCTGCGGGCAACTGCGCGACGTCGAAACCTGTTGTCACATCGAGCTCGACGGGGTCCGTGCCGGAGGCAACGCTGCGCACCAGGACCTGGATGCCGGCGATGTGGTGGGCCGGCAGTGCCAGCAGCCAGCGGCCCGGTCCGCCCAGTCGCTCGTGCGTGGCAGCGGCGCCGGCCAGCAGAGACGCCGCGGTCAGCAGGGCGCCCTTGGGCGTCCCGGTGGTTCCCGAGGTCGTCACCACCAGCGCGACGTCGTCGCTGATGGGTTCACCGACCCGCAATGCGGTCAGGGTCGATGGATCGGTGTCCGGGCCCACCGGTGTGAATGCGTCGTTGCGCCCGTCCAAAACCTCCTGCAGGGCGGGCAAGAGCGCGGCGACGGCACCGCCGGGCGGGATCGCCAGCGCGCGCAGGCGTGCTATGGGTTGCCTCCGTTGGTGGGGGCGTCGTCGAGCAGCCAGCCCTTTGCCGCCAGCCGCTCACGTACCCTCTCGACATCCTCAGCGGCGGGCAGTTCGTTGGTCAGTCGGGCGATCAGCACGCCGATGTCGATGCGGTCGAACTCCCCGCGGCCGATCAGTTCGCGGGCGACGTCTTTGACTTCGTCGTTGGTCAGCCGCCGCGACAGCAGTGCCAGCAGCGGAATGTAGTCATTCTGCGGCACGCCGTCGGGGTACCCGGCGCGCAGCCAGGCGACGATCGAGGTGAGAAATTTGTTCATACCGCGTCAACTTCCCGCGCCGACACCGCCAGGAACATGCCGGCTGCAATATTACTTCTAGTCAAAGCCAAACACCTCGTCCCAGTTGCCCCAGTCTTCCCACTGCCAGCCGATCCGATGCTCGATGAAGTCGCGGGCGATGAACAGCACGCCGACCGCCACTGCGGCGATCAACACCGCGAAGACCATCCACCGCAGCAGAATCAATTCCCGGCGGTGCCGCGTCGCTGCGTCGGCTGCGTCGCCCAGCCGGACTCCGACGGCGAACAATGACGGCAGTGCGGTGCCGACCAGCAGGCCGAAGATCAAGATCTTCGCTGTCGCAACGTAATCGAACCAGCTGCTCAAGGTGGTCACGCGCCGACCCCTTCGGATCCTGCCTTGTTGGCAACGCCGGGTTCATCCGGTTGGGGCGCAATGACTTCGAGCCCATCCGTCATATGTGCGCCCCAGTCGGCGGTGACATTGGTGTGGTCGACCGGGACCTTGCGCGACTGCAGCCAGATGAGTGCGGAGGCACCCACCAGCAGCACCACCCCGGTAACGGTGCCGGGGAAGCCGCCGATGCCGTGGATCACCTGGTAGGTGCCCGCCCCGATGGCGCCGGCCAGCGGCAGCGTGATCAACCAGGCGGTCGCCATCCGGCGGGCGACTCCCCAGCGCACGGTGGCACCGGGCTTTCCCAGACCCGAGCCCAACACCGAACCCGTCACCACCTGCGTGGTCGACAGGGAGTAGCCGAAGTGACTGGAGAGCAGAATGATGGCTGCCGAGGACGACTCGGCGGCCATCCCCTGGGGGGACTCGATCTCGACGAGTCCTTTACCCAAGGTGCGGATCACCCGCCACCCGCCGAAATAGGTGCCGGCGGCCATCGCCACCGCACACGACACGATCACCCACAGCGGCGGTGTGACGTCGGTCTTGTGGGCGGCTCCGTAGGTGATCAAGGCGAGGAAGATCACGCCCATGGTTTTCTGGGCGTCGTTGGTGCCGTGCGCCAGCGACATCAGGGCCGCGGAGACCACTTGGCCGCGCCGGAAGTCCCGCAGGGTCCGCTTCCGCGAGACGCCCCGGCTCAACCGGTACACCAGCCAGGTGCCGACGGTGGCGACCATGGTCGCGGCCAGCACGGCGATCACCGTGGGCACCAGTACCTTGGAGACCACCCCGGGCCAGCGCACCCCGGCTGTGCCGGCGGCGGCCAGCATGGCGCCCACGACGCCGCCGATCAAGGCGTGCGACGAACTGGACGGGATGCCGAATAGCCAGGTGGTCAGGTTCCACACGATGCCGCCGACGAGCCCGGCGAACATCACTTCCAGCGTCACCAGGTTGGTGACCACGAGGTCTTTGGCCACGGTGGCCGCTACCTGGGTGGACATGAACGCGCCGACAAGATTCAGCGTCGCGCACAGCGTCACCGCTGTCTTCGGCTTGAGCGCACCGCTGGCGATCCCGGTGGCCACAGCGTTGCCGGTGTCGTGGAAGCCGTTGGTGAAGTCGAAAGCCAGGGCGGTGATCACAACCGTGATCAACAGGAACAGCTCCAAGGTCACCGTGCGGATTTTTGCAGCACCACCGGGACCTTGTCGAACCGGGTCAGCCGCGCTTGGCGCCCAGCAGGTACCAACCCAGGTGATGGCCCAGGAAGTCGCGGGCGATGAACAGCACCCCGAGGATCGCGACGGCCAGCACCACCAGGAAGATCGTCCAGCTCAGCGCCAACAACAGCGACCGGCGCAGGCCGGGCGTCCCGGCGTCCACCGCGGAGGCACTGGTGCCGGCCGCGTTCACTCGGACGCCGACGGCGAACAGCGCCGGCAGCAGCCCGCCGACCAGCAGGCCGAAAACCAGGATCTTCAGCGTGGCGTCGAAGTTGAACCACTGACTCATGAGCGGATGACCTCGCGGGGCGGGGCGGGGGTATCGGACCCGACGGCCAGTCGCGCCTGCTCGGCACCGGTTTCGAGCGCTTCGCGCAGCGCGCGCTCGACTTCCTGGCCGGCTTCCTCGGGTCGAACGCCCGGGGCGTCCAGACCGCCGGTCAGGGTGCCGTTCCATTCGGCGTTGACGTTGTTGTGGTCGATACGGGCGCGGCGCGACCGCAGCCAGATCGCCAGCACCGCCGTGATCAGCAGCGTCACCCCGACGGCGATTCCGAAGTATCCGCCGATGCCGTGCACCAGGCCGTACGCGCCGGAGCCGACGCCGCCGGCCATGGGCAGGGTCACCAGCCAGGCCGATGCCATCCGTCCGGCCACGCCCCAGCGGACCTGTGCGCCGGGCTTGCCGACGCCGCTGCCGAGCACCGAACCGGTGGCGACCTGGGTGGTGGACAGGGAGTAGCCGAAGTGGCTGGACAGCAGGATGACGGCGGCGGCCGACGACTCGGCCGCCATGCCCTGGGGAGGCTTGATCTCGACGAGACCCTTACCCAGGGTGCGAATGATGCGCCAGCCGCCGGTGTAGGTGCCGGCGGCCATGGCCAGCGCACAGCTGACGATCACCCACAGCGGGGGAAGCGTCTCGGACGTGCTGACAGCGCCGTAGGACATCAGGGCCAGGAAGATGACACCCATGGTCTTCTGCGCGTCGTTGGTGCCGTGCGCCAGGGACACCAACGCGGCCGAGCCGATCTGGCCACGCCGGAACAACTTCTCGGACTGCTTCTCGTCCACGCCGCGGGTTACGCGGTAGACCAGCCAGGTGCCGACGGAGGCGATCACCGTGGCGATCAGCGTGGCGACCACCGCCGGGACCAGCACCTTGGAGACCACGCCGCTCCAGATCACCCCGTGGCCGCCCACCGCGGCGATCATCGCGCCCACGATGCCGCCGATCAGGGCATGCGACGAGCTGGACGGGATGCCGAGCAACCAGGTCAGCAGGTTCCACACGATGCCGCCGACCAGGCCGGCGAACACGAGTTCCAGGCTCACCAGCTGGGCGTCGACCAGCCCCTTGGCGATTGTCGCCGCGACCGCGGTGGACAGGAACGCGCCGATCAGGTTCAGGCAGGCCGACAGCGTGACCGCGGCCTTGGGCTTGAGCGCACCGCTGGCGATCGACGTCGCCATCGCGTTTCCGGTGTCATGGAAGCCGTTGGTGAAGTCGAAGGCCAAAGCCGTGACTACCACGATGATCAAAAGGAACAGATCAAGGCTCACGGGAGCATCACGGCACTGATTCTGGTGCCTCGATGGTGTTGTTGTCTAACCATCGCCGGTGGGAAACGCCGGTGTATGTCGAGACGTTTCGAACTGTTTGCCGTTCGTTAACCTCACGCCTCACGCCTCGGGTCGTTTGGCCCGGCGGGTGTCGCGCCGCAGCGGATGCTCGGCGGGCACCTCCACGAATATCAGGGTCAGGCCGTCGGGATCGGTGACATGCATCTCACGCAGACCCCACGGTTCCTGGCGGGCTTCCCGGGCGATCGGCACGCCACGCTCCTGCAGTTCGGCCTGGGTGGCGGCGACGTCGCGTACCTGCAGCCACAGCGCCCCCGGGAACGGTGGTGGAGCGACGCGGGGGTTGCCGTGCCCGGCGAGTTCGATCAGCGACTGGCCGGCGTAGAAGACCATTCCGGCGCCGTAGTCGCGGGCGATCGCTAACCCGATCTCGTCGCGGTAGAAGCGCAGCGAGCGTTGGTAGTCGACCGGACGGAGCAAGACCCGGCTGGCCAGAATCTCCATGCCTGCGTGTCTAGCACGTCCGGCGCCGCGGTATCAGCGACCGCGCTGCATGACCGAGGTGACCAAGCCGGGGGCCACCACATCCAGGGCGCGCGCGGTCACCGCGATACGCGGGGCGATGCGCACCGGTCGGCTGCGCGCCGCGGTGATCATCCACTCGGCGGCCTCGCCGGAGCTCAATGCCGGGCGGTTCTCGAAGGCTTTGGTGGGGGCGATCATCGGGGTGGCCACCAGCGGGTAGTACAGCGTGGTGGAATGCACCCCCTGGTCGGCCCACTCCGTTTCGATGACACGGCTGACCGCCGACAGCGCCGTCTTGGAGGCGTTGTACACCCCGAACAGCGGTGAGGCTTCGCTCATCACACCCCAGGTGGCGACGTTGATGATGTGCCCGTCGCCGCGCTGGAGCATGCCCGGCGCGATTGCGCGGATCAGGCGCAACGGCGAGTAGTAGTTCAGGGTCATGGTCCGCTCGACGTCGTGCCAGCGGTCCAGGGACTCCGCCAGCGGCCGCCGAATGGAACGCCCGGCGTTGTTGACCAGGATGTCC
>NZ_JRMK01000198.1:0-5381 GCF_000972925.1 Mycobacterium sp. UM_Kg1
CCTCAGCTCAGCTTTGCGCCAAGCCCAGCCGCGCCACCAGCCACCGCCGCAGGTCCGGACCGTAGTCATCACGGTCCAAGGCAAAGTCAACCGCAGCTTTGAGGTAGCCGCCCGGATTTCCCAGGTCGTGTCGCGAACCCCGATGCACGACGACGTGCACGGGATGGCCCTCGGAGATCATCAGGGCGATCGCGTCGGTCAGCTGGACCTCGCCGCCGGCCCCACGGTCGATGCGCCGCAGGGCGTCGAACACCGCCCGGTCCAGCACGTAGCGGCCGGCCGCGGCATAGGTCGACGGCGCGTCTTGGGCCTTGGGCTTCTCGACCATCCCCTTGACCCGCATCACGTCCGGGTTGTCACCGTCGGGCAGCGGCTCGACGTCGAAGACGCCGTAGGCGCTGACTTCCTCCGGGCTGACCTCGATGGCGCACAGCACGGTGCCGCCCCGGCGGGCACGCACCTTCGACATGGTCTCCAGCACCCCGGTGGGCAGCACCAGATCGTCGGGCAGCAGCACCGCGACGGCGTCTTCGTCGACGGACAAGGTGGGCTCGACGCAGCTGATCGCATGCCCGAGCCCGAGCGGCTCGGCCTGCACCACCGATTCGACCTTGATCAGTTGCGGCGCGCGGCGCACCTTGGCCAGCATGGCCTTCTTCCCGCGCGCCTCCAACGTGCCTTCGAGCACCAGGTCTTCCACGAAGTGCGCGACCACGCCGTCCTTGCCCTCGGAGGTGACGATCACCAGCCGCTCGGCGCCGGCCTCAGCGGCCTCGGCGGCGACCAGCTCGATACCGGGGGTGTCGACGACGGGCAGCAGTTCTTTGGGCACCGTCTTGGTGGCGGGCAGAAAACGGGTGCCCAAACCCGCCGCGGGCACAATGGCAGTGCGCGGGATCGGAACCTTTGGCGTGGGCATTGTTCACACGATAACCGCAGCCGACTTCACCCCTTCGGCTGGCGGTGGGCGAGCCGAAGCTGACAGTCTGTTTGCCGTGACCGACGACGCGGTAATGGCCGCCAAGTCCGCGTTGCGGGCGCGATTGCTCGCCGAGCGGCGCGCGGTGTCCCCCCAGGTGCACGACGCCGAGGCCGCCGCGTTGGCCGCCCATCTGGAGCGCCTGGCCGGCACCGCCGACACCGTCTGCGCCCATCTGCCGGTGGGCAGCGAACCGGGGTCGGCGGAGATGCTGGACCGCTTGGCCGGCCGGGGGGTGCGGGTGCTGCTCCCGGTGGTGCGCACCGGGGAAGACGGCGGCCCGCTGCCGCTGTGGTGGGGCGACTACCGGCCGGAGGCGCTGACCACGGCCCGCTACGGCCTGCTCGAGCCGCCGCAACCGTGGCTGGCCCCGGACACCCTGGCGCAGGCGGACCTCATCGTGGTGCCGGCGGTGGCCGTCGACCGCCGGGGCGCGCGACTGGGCCGCGGCGGCGGCTTCTACGACCGCTCGCTGCCGTGGCGCGATCCGCGGACTCCGCTGGTCGCGATCGTGCGGGACGCCGAACTCGTCGAGGAGCTGCCCGCCGAGGACCACGACGTGCCGATGACTCATGTGCTGACACCGGGCCTGGGCCTGGTGCCGCTGCAACCGCGCTCATGCGGCCAGGAATGAGAAAGGCCACATAGGCGTTCTGGCACTTGGCACGGTAGAGTGCTAACGCGATTGTTCGATCCACGGAGGTTTACGTGCCCACCTACAGCTACGCCTGCACCGAGTGCAGCAACCGCTTCGACGTGGTCCAGGCCTTCACCGATGACGCCCTGACCAACTGCGAAGACTGCAACGGCCGGCTGCGCAAGATCTTCGGGAAAGTCGGCGTGGTGTTCAAGGGCAGCGGCTTCTATCGCACCGACAGCCGCGAAGCCGGTAAGTCCTCGTCGAACGGCAACGGCAGCAGCGCCTCTGCCGCCTCGACATCCAGCGACTCCGCCAGCAGCACGAGCGCATCGGCCGACAAGTCCAGCGCCAGCAGCAGCGCCACGTCCGGTTCCACCGCGGCGGCTGCGCCCGCAGCCGCCTCGAGCTAGCCGGTTATCCACAGTCGCCCGCCCGGCCGGCGGCCCCGGGGCCGATTGCCGGCATAGCGTGACGCCATGGGCGACTCGCTCAACCCCCCCCTGATCAGCCGCTTGTCACAGACCCTGCGCCCGGACTGGGCCCGTACGGTGCGCGCCCGCCGAGTGACCGCAGGCGCTTTGGTGGTGCTGGCCGGCATCGCCGCATTCCGGACCGACCCCCGCGACGACCTGGTGGACGTCGTGGTGGCCCGCCGCGACATCGCCCCGGGCACCGCCCTGACCGTCGACGACATCCATCGGCAGACCCGCCCGGCCCCCACGGTTCCCGACGGTGCCGCCACCGACATCGCGGCGGTGCTGCAGGCGACACTGGCCGGTCCGGCCCGGCGCGGCGAGGTCCTCACCGACCTCCGGCTGTTGGGCCGCCGCCTCACCGAGGCCGCCGCGGGGCCTGACGCGCGCATCGTGAGCGTGCACCCCGCCGACGCCGGGCTGCTCGACGTGCTGCGCCCCGGCGACGTCGTCGACGTCGTGACCGCCGCGCCGGACGACTCCGCCGGTGCGCCCGGCGCTGCCCGGGTGCTGGCCGGCGGCGGGATCGTGGTGCTGGTCTCCGGCCAGCACCACGATGACCGGGTGGTGCTGGTGGCGCTGCCGGCCACCGCTGCCGTCGCGGTCGCCGGCGCCGCTCTGAGTCAGGCCGTGACGCTAACGCTGCGCTGAACTCCTCACGCCGCGGCGGCCGGCTGCGGGCTGGCGCAGAACTTGCACTTTCTGGCGTCGGCGTCGATCTCCGACCGGCACTCCGGGCAGGTCTTGGTGGGCGCCTCGTCGCCGAACACCGACTTGCCGCGCCGCTTCTGAATGTGCTTGTAGGGCAGCACGATAACGAAGTAGACGGTGGCCATGAACACGATGAAGTAGATGATCGCCGAGAGGAACGCACCGAAGTCGACGAAGGTCGCCTCATTGCCTTCGGCCCCCAGCTGATACCCCAGCCCCAGCCCGGACGTGTCGGGCTGCGCGGCCGACACCAGCGGATTGATCACGCTGTCGGTGAAGGCCTTGACCAGGTTGGAAAACGCCAGCGCGACCACCAGACCAATGGCCACGGTGATCACGTCGTCACGCATCAAAAAATTCTTGAACCCCTTGAGCACCGGAACTCCCCTTTCCTGCGGATGCACTGCCGAGCGGCGAAACGCCGCCTACGGCGAACCGTAGTGGCCACTGCGCAGCCGAAAGGGGGGATTGCGCGAAGTCGAACTCAACCGTGATGTGGCGGGATGTTGTCCCGCAGCCAGCGCTCGCGCTCCTGCTCCTCGCGGGCGTCGTCCGGGTCGCGTTCGTCCGACGACGACTGATGCTCTTGCAGTCCGGGCACGATCAGATCTCCAGGCTGGACAGTTGGCCGATGATCGTCGCGGCCAGCGGGTTCAGTGTGGCCATCCCGTCACGCACAGCCGCCCGGGACCCGGCCAGGTTGACCACCAGGGTGCTGCCGGAGACCCCGGCCAGCCCCCGCGAGAGGCCGGCGTCGGCGATCCCGGCCGACAACCCGGAGGCCCGCAGCGCCTCGGCGATGCCGAGGATCTCGCGGTCGAGGAGTTCGCGGGTGGCCTCCGGGGTGACATCGCGCGGGGTGACCCCGGTGCCGCCCACCGACACGACCAGGTCGACGCCGCCGATCACCGCGGTGTTGAGCGCGTTGCGGATCTCCACCTCATCGGCGGCGACGGCAACCACGCCGTCCACCATGAATCCGCCCTCGGCCAGCAATTCGGTGACCAACGGGCCGCTGTGGTCCTCGTCGCCGTGGGCGGTACGGTCGTCCACCACGACGACGAGGGCGCGGCCTGCGAGTTCTCGGGCTTGCTCCATGGATGCAACCGTATATCCGGAACGCGTCGTCGGAGTCACCAACCCGTCACTGCTGTGCTTTGCCCAAGGTGACCTGCGCGGTTTTGGTCGCTCCGGAGGGGTCCAGATAGGTCAGCGTCACCTGGTCGCCGGGCGCCTTGGAACGCACCGCGGCAACCAGCGCGTCGGCGCTGCCGATGGGGCGCTTGTCGAACGCCGTCACCGTCGCGCCCTCGGGCAGACCGGCCTTGGCGGCCGCCTCGCCGGGCACCACCTCCACCACCTTGGCGCCGTGCAGGCTGCGCTCGCTGGTGACGCGCACCCCCAGGGAGGCGTGCGACGCCGTGTGGTCCGGCGAGTTGATGAGTTCGTCGGCGATCCGCTTGGCCTGGTCTACCGGGATGGCAAAGCCGAGGCCGATCGATCCGCCCTGGGCTTCGCCGGAATCGCCGCCCATGGTGGCGATCGCGGAGTTGACGCCCACCAGATCGCCGTTCATGTTGACCAGCGCGCCACCGGAGTTGCCCGGGTTGATCGCAGCGTCGGTCTGGATGGCGTCGAGGACGGTGTTCTGGTTGCCCGCCTCCCCCGTGGTGGAGACCGGCCGGTTGAGGGCGCTGACGATGCCGGTGGTCACGGTGCCTTCCAGCCCGAGCGGCGAGCCGACCGCCACGACGTGCTGGCCCACCCGCAGATCAGCCGAAGAACCGATCGTGATCGGGGTCAGCCCCGAGACACCCTGGACGCGCACCACAGCGATGTCGCTGGCCGGGTCGGTGCCCACCACCGTGAACGGGGCGGTGCGTCCGTCGGAGAACGTCACCGTGGTCTTCGGTCCCGGCTTGCCGGGCACGTCGGGTTTGGCGGCAGCGGCGGCCACCACGTGGTGGTTGGTCAGGATCATGCCGTCGGCCGACAGGACGATGCCCGATCCCTCCTCGGACTGGCGTCCCAGGTCGGTCTCCAGCATGACGACGCTGGGCACCACCTTCGCCGCGACTTTCTCCACCGAACCGTCCGGCAGGTTCACCGCAGCCGGCACGCCCGGGTTCTGAATGCCGGGAATGTGACCCCCGGCGGCGATCGGCCGCTGATCGGAGTTCAGCGCCGAACCGACCACACCGCCCATGACGCCCGACATCACCGCGATACCGACCGCTCCCAGCACCAGCCCGCCCGTGCGGGACCGCTTCGGCGCCGCACCGCCCGGGCGCGGGCCCCCGCCGTAGGGGGCGTCATACGCGGTGCGATAGCCCGAGGGCCTGCCCTGCTGCTGGACGTAGCGCCAGTCGTAGGGCGGCGGGTACGAGCCCGGAACGGGCCCGCCCGGATAACCGCTCTGCCCGCGTTGGTCCGCACCGGTGGAACCGGCCGGATGGGGCCGATCCGGTTGCGCAGGCGGCGGGAGGTACCCGGGGTAATTCGTCATGTCTGTTGTCTACTCCTAGTGACGCGAGGCGGCAGCGACGTTGCCTCACCACCATGCCTACGTGGACTGAGA
>NZ_JRMK01000199.1:0-5343 GCF_000972925.1 Mycobacterium sp. UM_Kg1
ACAAATGCCTGTGCCCCCCAATTTCTTGGGGGGCACAGGGCTTTATGTTGTGTTCGGCGGTGTCCTACTTTTCCACCCGTGTGGGCAGTATCATCGGCGCTGACAGGCTTAGCTTCCGGGTTCGGGATGGGACCGGGCGTTTCCCTGTCGCTATGTCCGCCGTAACTCTATTTTTTTGTTGGGTGGGCCGGCCCCTTGTTGTGGGGGTGGGTTGTCCACCGTGTCACCAAAAGTTGTGTTTGGTGGTGGGGTGTGGGTTTACATGATTTTGTGGTGTGGTTGCGGGCAACACGTTGTGTTTCTTTGTGTTGGTAAGTTTTCGGCCGGTTAGTGCCAGTTCCCTGCACACCTTGCGGTGCTTCCAGGTCTGGTCTATCGATCCCGTGGTCTGCGGGGGGCCTTATCCCTCTAAAAGGGTGAGAATCCTGGTCTTGGAGTAGGTTTCCCGCTTAGATGCTTTCAGCGGTTATCCTGTCCGAACGTAGCTATCCAGCCGTGCTCCTGGTGGAACAACTGGTATACCAGAGGTTCGTCCGTCCCGGTCCTCTCGTACTAGGGACAGGTCTCCTCAAGATTCTGACGCGCGCGGCGGATAGAGACCGAACTGTCTCACGACGTTCTAAACCCAGCTCGCGTGCCGCTTTAATGGGCGAACAGCCCAACCCTTGGGACCTGCTCCAGCCCCAGGATGCGACGAGCCGACATCGAGGTGCCAAACCATCCCGTCGATATGGACTCTTGGGGAAGATCAGCCTGTTATCCCCGGGGTACCTTTTATCCGTTGAGCGACACCCCTTCCACTCGGGGGTGCCGGATCACTAGTCCCGACTTTCGTCCCTGTTTGACGTGTCAGTCTTACAGTCAAGCTCCCTTGTGCACTTACACTCAACACCTGATTGCCGTCCAGGTTGAGGGAACCTTTGGGCGCCTCCGTTACATTTTAGGAGGCAACCGCCCCAGTTAAACTACCCACCAGGCACTGTCCCTGAACCAGTTTCATGGTTCGAAGTTAGAGGTCCAATACGATCAGAGTGGTATTTCAACAACGACTCCACCCACACTGGCGTGCGGGTTTCACAGTCTCCCACCTATCCTACACAAACCGCATCGAACATCAATACCAAGCTATAGTGAAGGTCCCGGGGTCTTTTCGTCCTGCCGCGCGTAACGAGCATCTTTACTCGTAATGCAATTTCGCCGAGTCTATGGTTGAGACAGTTGAGAAGTCGTTACGCCATTCGTGCAGGTCGGAACTTACCCGACAAGGAATTTCGCTACCTTAGGATGGTTATAGTTACCACCGCCGTTTACTGGGGCTTAAATTCTCAGCTTCACCCCGAAGGGTTAACCGGTCCTCTTAACCTTCCAGCACCGGGCAGGCGTCAGTCCGTATACATCGTCTTGCGACTTCGCACGGACCTGTGTTTTTAGTAAACAGTCGCTTCTCACTGGTTTCTGCGACCCTCTCCCGCTGCCGGCCGCAAGGGCCATGACGGTATGAGGGTCCCCCTTCTCCCGAAGTTACGGGGGTATTTTGCCGAGTTCCTTAACCATAGTTCACTCGTACGCCTTGGTATTCTCTACCTGACCACCTGTGTTGGTTTGGGGTACGGGCCGTGTGTGTGCTCGCTAGAGGCTTTTCTCGGCAGCATAGGATCACCGAATTCGCCGCAATCGGCTATGCATCACCTCTCGGAATATATGCCAGACGGATTTGCCTATCTGACTTCCTACGGGCTTGCCCCAGTATTACCACTGACTGGTACGGCTACCTTCCTGCGTCACCCCATCGCTTGACTACTACCCACCCGGGTCCCACGCAGCCGGCGATCGTCGCACCCCGAAGGGATAGATCGACCACCATTTGGGTGGTTAGCAGAATGGATTCATCAGGGACGCCCACACACGGGTACGGGAATATCAACCCGTTGTCCATCGACTACGCCTGTCGGCCTCGCCTTAGGTCCCGACTCACCCTGGGAGGACTGGCCTGGCCCAGGAACCCTTGGTCTTTCGGCGGGCAAGGGTCTCACTTGCCTCATCGCTACTCATGCCTGCATTCTCACTCCCACACCCTCCACCACTAGATCACTCTGTGGCTTCACCGGATGCAGGACGCTCCCCTACCCAATCCTTACGGATTGCCGCGGCTTCGGCGGTGTGCTTGAGCCCCGCTACATTATCGGCGCACAATCACTTGACCAGTGAGCTATTACGCACTCTTTCAAGGGTGGCTGCTTCTAAGCCAACCTCCTGGTTGTCTAAGCGACTGCACATCCTTTTCCACTTAGCACACGCTTTGGGGCCTTAGCCGGCGATCTGGGCTGTTTCCCTCTCGACGCACGGAGCTTATCCCCCGCCGTCTCACTGCCACGCTTACACTCACCGGCATTCGGAGTTTGGCTGACGTCAGTAACCTAGTAGGGCCCATCGGCCATCCAGTAGCTCTACCTCCGGTGAGAAACACGCAACGCTGCACCTAAATGCATTTCGGGGAGAACCAGCTATCACGGAGTTTGATTGGCCTTTCACCCCTACCCACAACTCATCCCCTCAGTCTTCAACCTAAGTGGGTTCGGGCCTCCACGCGGTCTTACCCGCGCTTCACCCTGGCCATGGGTAGATCACTCCGCTTCGGGTCCACAACACGCCACTACACACACCCCAACGGATGTGATACGCCCTATTCAGACTCGCTTTCGCTGCGGCTACCCCACACGGGTTAACCTCGCGACGTGCCGGTGACTCGCAGGCTCATTCTTCAAAAGGCACGCCATCACCCCACCACAAGGGAGGGCTCTGACGGATTGTAGGCACATGGTTTCAGGTACTCTTTCACTCCCCTCCCGGGGTACTTTTCACCATTCCCTCACGGTACTAATCCGCTATCGGTCATCGAGTAGTATTCAGGCTTACCGGGTGGTCCCGGCAGATTCACAGCAGATTCCACGGGCCCGCTGCTACTCGGGAAACATCACAAGGCAGGTGTCGGGTTTTCACGTACCGGGCTCTCACCGTCTACGGCAGACCATCCCAGGCCACTTCCGCTAACCACAACACTTTCTCACTGCCCTCCGGCCAGGTAGAACCGGACATGACACTCCCACAACCCCGCACACACAACCCCTACCCGGTATCACATGCATACGGTTTAGCCATCCTCCGCTTTCGCTCGCCACTACTCACGGAATCACATTTTGTTTTCTCTTCCTACGGGTACTGAGATGTTTCACTTCCCCGCGTTACCTCCCCACTGGCTATATATTCACCAGTGAGTGACACGACATCACTCGTGCCGGGTTTCCCCATTCGGACATCCTCGGATCCACGCTCGGTTGGCAGCTCCCCGAGGCATATCGCAGCCTCCCACGTCCTTCATCGGCTCTCGATGCCAAGGCATCCACCATGCGCCCTTAAACACTTACAAACACAAAAACCAAGAAACAAAAATTGCAAAAACAAACAAGACCACAAGCCTTGCTTGCTAGATGCTCGCAACCACTATCCACAAAACAAACACCACACCCCACCACCAAGATGGAGCGACAACACACCCACCCCCCACAGGAGGCGAAAAACGGGCCTGTTGTCTCAGGACCCAACAGTGTGCCCAGCACAAGGCCGGCCACCAGGAACAAACGTTCCCGGCAGTTGATGATCAAAGCCGTTGTTGTTCAAAACAATCTGCACCACCGGACACCCACTACAGGCGCCGGCGAAACTATCCCAACCGCACTACTCCCACACTGTTGCGGGCACGGGGGAAAAATGGTGCTCCTTAGAAAGGAGGTGATCCAGCCGCACCTTCCGGTACGGCTACCTTGTTACGACTTCGTCCCAATCGCCGATCCCACCTTCGACGGCTCCCTCCACAAGGGTTAGGCCACCGGCTTCGGGTGTTACCGACTTTCATGACGTGACGGGCGGTGTGTACAAGGCCCGGGAACGTATTCACCGCAGCGTTGCTGATCTGCGATTACTAGCGACTCCGACTTCATGGGGTCGAGTTGCAGACCCCAATCCGAACTGAGACCGGCTTTAAAGGATTCGCTAACCCTCACGGGATCGCAGCCCTTTGTACCGGCCATTGTAGCATGTGTGAAGCCCTGGACATAAGGGGCATGATGACTTGACGTCATCCCCACCTTCCTCCGAGTTGACCCCGGCAGTCTCTCACGAGTCCCCACCATAACGTGCTGGCAACATGAGACAAGGGTTGCGCTCGTTGCGGGACTTAACCCAACATCTCACGACACGAGCTGACGACAGCCATGCACCACCTGCACACAGGCCACAAGGGAACCGATATCTCTACCGGCGTCCTGTGCATGTCAAACCCAGGTAAGGTTCTTCGCGTTGCATCGAATTAATCCACATGCTCCGCCGCTTGTGCGGGCCCCCGTCAATTCCTTTGAGTTTTAGCCTTGCGGCCGTACTCCCCAGGCGGGGTACTTAATGCGTTAGCTACGGCACGGATCCCTAAAGGAAGGAAACCCACACCTAGTACCCACCGTTTACGGCGTGGACTACCAGGGTATCTAATCCTGTTCGCTCCCCACGCTTTCGCTCCTCAGCGTCAGTTACTGCCCAGAGACCCGCCTTCGCCACCGGTGTTCCTCCTGATATCTGCGCATTCCACCGCTACACCAGGAATTCCAGTCTCCCCTACAGTACTCTAGTCTGCCCGTATCGCCCGCACGCCCACAGTTAAGCTGTGAGTTTTCACGAACAACGTGACAAACCACCTACGAGCTCTTTACGCCCAGTAATTCCGGACAACGCTCGCACCCTACGTATTACCGCGGCTGCTGGCACGTAGTTGGCCGGTGCTTCTTCTGTACCTACCGTCACCCCGCAGAAAACCACGGAGCTTCGCCGATACTGAAAGAGGTTTACAACCCGAAGGCCGTCATCCCCCACGCGGCGTCGCTGCATCAGGCTTGCGCCCATTGTGCAATATTCCCCACTGCTGCCTCCCGTAGGAGTCTGGGCCGTATCTCAGTCCCAGTGTGGCCGGTCACCCTCTCAGGCCGGCTACCCGTCGTCGCCTTGGTAGGCCATTACCCCACCAACAAGCTGATAGGCCGCGGGCCCATCCCACACCGCAAAAGCTTTCCACCACACACCATGAAGCGCGCGGTCCTATCCGGTATTAGACCCAGTTTCCCAGGCTTATCCCAGAGTGCAGGGCAGATCACCCACGTGTTACTCACCCGTTCGCCACTCGAGTACCCCCGAAGGGGCCTTTCCGTTCGACTTGCATGTGTTAAGCACGCCGCCAGCGTTCGTCCTGAGCCAGGATCAAACTCTCCAAACAAAAACCATTTGGAAACAATCCCAAAA
>NZ_JRMK01000200.1:0-5290 GCF_000972925.1 Mycobacterium sp. UM_Kg1
CCACCGTTACCACCGGCACCACCGGCACCACCAGCGGTGCCATTCACGTGGCCAGCGGTGCCGTCGGCACCGGCGAAGCCGTCGCCGCCCTTGCCGCCGGCACCACCGACACCGGCGGTGCCATTAGCACCCGCCGCAGCCAGACCGCCCAGGCCCGCACCACCGGCACCACCCTGGCCGGCGTTACCACCGGCACCACCACTGCCACCGTCGAAACCGTCCACATGCGCCGCGGTGCCAGCCGCGCCCGCCGCACCATTACCGCCGTTGCCACCGGAACCACCGGCACCGCCGGCGCCACCAACACCCTGCGTCCCGGCCGTGGAGCCCGTACCACCGGCGCCACCGGCACCACCATTGCCACCGTTGGTGCCCGACTCACCCGCACCACCATCAGCACCGGCGACCGACGCATTCGCGCCCGCCGCACCGGTGTAACCCTTGCCGCCCGTACCACCGGCACCACCATTGCCGCCGGCACCATCGGCGACACGTGTGACGCCGTCCGCGTTCAGACCACCCTGGCCGCCGTTACCACCAGCGCCACCAGCACCTCCGTTACCGCCGGCCACGCCCGCGGTGGTGGAGTCGGCGCCGTTGAAGCCCGCACCGCCCTGACCGCCGGCGCCACCCGCACCGGCCGTGCCGTCCGTTCCGCCGGCGGCCTGCACCCCGGCGCCACTGATGCCACCGCTGCCGGCCTTGCCGGCGTTGCCGCCCGCCCCACCATTGCCGCCGGCCGTGCCGTCCACATGGCTAGCCGTGCCAGCCGTGCCAGCCGCGCCAGCGGCACCAGCACCACCATTGCCACCGTTACCGCCGACGCCGCCGTCCCCGGCCGCACCGTTGTTGGTGCCGTGACCGCCGACACCACCGGCACCGCCACTGCCTCCGAACCCACCATTGGTGCCTGCGGCACCCGCGGTAGCTCCATCCGCCCCGTTGCCACCGTGGCCGCCCGCGCCGCCGTCGCCGCCCGCACCACCATCGCCTTGAGCCGCCCGGGTCAGCCCATCGGCCCACACACCGCCCAGTCCACCGTCACCGCCGGCGCCACCAGCGCCACCGTTGTTGCCGTCGAGCGGCCCGACGCCGGTGTTGGAGCCATGGAGACCGTCGAAGCCCCGGCCTCCCGCGCCGCCCTTGCCGCCGATACCGGCAGTGCCGTCATTGCCGCCGGCGGCAGTGGTTCCGCCGCCACTGTCACCACCGACGCCGCCCTTGCCGGCGTTACCGCCGGCGCCACCGGCCTGGCCCGCCGTGCCATCTACGTGGGTGGCGGTGCCATCGACACCGTCCGCACCCTGGGCGCCCGCCCCACCGGATCCGCCGTCACCGCCGACACCGCCACCGCCGTGCAGACCCGCGGTGCTACCGGTGCCCCCGACACCGCCGGCACCACCGGCGCCACCGTTACCGCCGTTCTCACCGGCCGCACCAGCAGTCGCCCCCGCCGATCCGTTGTAACCGGCGCCGCCCTTGCCGCCGGCGCCGCCGTCACCACCGGCGCCCGCGGCCGCCCGGGTGTAGTCGGCGTTGATGCCCCCTAGGCCACCGTTACCGCCGGCGCCGCCGGCCTGCCCGGCCTGGCCGTCCGGGCTCAGCGCGTCGCCCGCGGCACCGGCAGCGCCGTCCTTCCCGTCACCGCCGGCACCACCAACGCCGGCAGCACCGGCCACCCCGTGCGCGCCGTTAGCCTCCAGGCCACCCAGGCCCGCGTTGCCGCCTACACCACCGTTGCCCCCAGCAGTCCCGGCCGCAGCAGTCGCATCCGTCGCCGCGTCGTAACCCGCGCCACCGATACCGCCGTTGCCGCCCGCACCGGCGATGCCCGCCGTACCGCTGGCCGCCTGACCACCCGGTCCCTGGCCACCGGCCCCGGCGTGGCCGGCGTTGCCGCCGCGCCCGCCGGCCTGGCCGTCGAGACCATCGGGGTGCGCCGCAGTCCCAGCCGCACCGTTCGCGCCGTCGATACCAGCACCGCCGTTGCCACCGTTACCGCCCACGCCGCCGGAATCCTGCGACCCGGCCGCACCAGACGCAGCGTTACCCCTGAACCAGCCGCCCGCACCACCGGCACCGGCCACGCCTGCCGCGCCGCCATTACCGCCGACACCACCGTTACCGCCATTGGTGCCATCAGCACCGGCGGCGGCACCGTCGGCACCGTGGGCGCCGTCACCACCGACGCCGCCCTTACCACCGTCACCGGCCGCGCCACCCTTACCGCCGGCACCGAACAGATTGGCACCCCTGCCGCCGGTACCGCCGTTACCGCCGGCACCACCGTTGCCGCCATTGCCGCCATTGCCGTCACCGCCATTGGCGAAGCTGCCGGCCGCCCCCGCGGCGCCGGCGAAACCATTGCCGCCGGCGCCACCGGTACCGGCCGAGCTGAACACACCCCACAGGGCAGCATCCCCGCCGGCGCCGCCATTGCCACCGGGAGTTCCCAAGCTGGCGGCGGTACCACCGTCACCACCGGCGCCACCACGGCTGAACCAGGAGAACAGCCCTGCGCTGCCACCATCACCGCCGTTACCACCGTCGTTGCCGGCACCGCCGTCACCACCGTCACTCCACCAACCGAACAGGCTGCCCGCACCACCATTTCCACCGGTCTGGCCGTCACCACCGTCGCCGCCGGCACTGAACATGGCGAACCAGCCGACGCCACCACCGTCGCCTCCCTCACCACTGCCGAAGCCGGCACCACCAGCACCGCCGTCGCCGCCGAACAGGCCACCCTGGCCACCGGCACCACCGTCAACACCGGCGATACCGTCGGCATCCCAACCCGCGCCACCGGTTCCGTAAATCCACCCGCCGGCGCCACCATTGGGGTTGTCGAACGTGCCGTCGGCGCCGTTGCCGAACGGCATGAACAGGTTGTAGTCAAGCAAGTTGAAGGCTGCCGAACCCGGCAATTCAAGCGACGCCGCCCCATCGCCGTTCAGTCCCAGGTCCGACAGAATCACGTCCCAGATGGCCTGCTCACCGAAGCTGTCGAAGGCGAAGGACCAACTGGAGGGGTCCAACACCACATCCCAGGCCGCCTGATTTCCCCAATCGACACCCAGTTCCGCAACTGCCCCGCCCAGGCTCTCGCCGAAAAGATCCACCCACACCTCGTCGATATCCGCATGCGCCGCCGGCGCCGCCGCCAACGGTCCCAACCCGAATGTCAGAAATGCACTGACCGCACTGCCCGCACCGTACATCCGGTTACGACGAACCTGAGAACCATTCCGACGATTACCGACCATGCGAACCTTCTCCTTAATCGAAACGCAACGAATACTCGTTAACGTTGTCGGCTGGCCAGGCTAACAGGCATTCACCTACGGCCTGTCTCAGCCCCCTCTTATGGACCCATCAGGGCGCGTTTTAGCTGGTCCGAGCGTATTGAGTAGGTGGCTATCGGCCACTCCTTCAGATCTGGCCAGGCGTTAGCTGAGCCTGCACCGTTAACTTGCAGGGACTACGGGCGATGTTTCGGGCTAATTAGCCCGCCATAGCACGCCCCCTGGAGCCTCCCTCGAGCGCCCCCGAAAACATTTCGCACAACAACGGCGAAGCGGCGACGGGGAATGGTTAAGTAAGCGCCAATCCACGGATAGGGAATTAAAGTTCATTAGCGCATTCCAACGGATCACTTTGTTACTGGTGGTCCAGCACACCCGTCGCTTCCGCACCCGCGGTCGACCACGTAGGTGTTGCCGAGTCGGATATCGCCGGCGATATCAGTCCTCAAACGCCACCGCGGCCCGGTCGAAAGACCGGGCCGCGGGGACTGGGCGAACGGGGCTTACGGCTTGGCGGTGCCGTCGGGAAGGGTGATGACGACGCCGTCGACGTGCACGTTGGCGCCGCTGATGAGCTCAGTGGACCCGCCGGCACCCGACGTCTCCGGGCCACTGTTGTTGACACCGGTGCCGTTGCCGCCGCTCCCGGCCGTCACACTGCCGTTGGTCCACGAGCTGCCACCAGGGTCACCGGCCGCGTTGTTGGCACCGACATGGAGGTATCCGCCGTCGCCGCCGACCCCGCCGACACCGATCCCGTCCCCGCCGGTGCCGCCCACAGCGGTGACACCCGTCGCCTTGGCGTTGGTGCCCAACGCGGTGATCTGGGTGATCCCGTTGTAGCTGATGCCGCCGCCCTTGCCGCCGTCGACACCATTGCCGCCGCTGCCGCCGGTAGCAGAACCACTGGCCTCCGCACCGGCACCGGTGGCCCCGATGCTCCCGCTGGCTCCGTTTCCGCCGATCGAGTTGGTCCCATCCGCAGCACCGCCGTCGCCACCGACCACGGTGCCGTGAGCCAGCCCACCATCGCCCGGCGCGTAGTTACGCCCGGCCCACATGTTCGCGCCCCCAGCGTTACCACCCACGGCACCGATCCCGTCAGCCGATCCGCCGGTACCACCGGTCGTCTGGCCATAAGCGGTGGCGTTGCGCTGGGCCTCGATGAACGTGCTGCCGCCCTTGCCGCCGGTACCGCCGTTGTCGGCGTCACCGCCGGCACCGCCGGTTGCCTTACTCGACACACCACCGTGGTCGGCGTCGGCGAGGACCTTGCCACCGTTGAACGCGGTGACCAGGGCACTGCCCCCCAACCCGCCGGTGCTGCCGGCGCCGTCACCGGTGCCTCCGCTGCCGCCGGTGGCCACCGCGCCGGTAACAGTGCCGCCGCTTTCAGCGATGACAGCGGCCGCGCCGCCGGCACCTCCCGCACCGCCGTCGGTGCCCGCCCCGGCGTTGCCGCCGATCGCGTGGCTGTTGGTGACGCTGCTGCCCGCACCGGTCGCGATAATGCTCGCCGCACCGCCGGCCGCAGTGTCACTGGCATCGCCACCGGTGACCGTGCTGTTGGTGATCACGCCCCCGCCGCTGACGGTTGCGCTCGCCGCACCGCCGGCGAAGTGCTCGGTGCTCTGCCCGCTGGTGACCGTGGTGTTGGTGAGGCTGCTGCCGGCACCACTGACGGTCAGAGAGTTGTTGGCACCGGCGGCGCCGTTGGCGCCGTTGAGTCCGCCATCGAGAGCGTCACCGCCAGTTACGTTGCCATTGCTGATTACGCCCCCGTCGAGGGCAGACATCGTTCCACTACCGCCGGTGCCGCCGTTTCCACCGGAACCGCTCACCGAACCGTCGCCGCCTCGTCCACCGTCACCGCCGGTGGCGGTGCCGCTTGCCGTGCTGCCCGACCCGTCAGCGGAGATCGCGCCCGCACCGCCTGTACCGCCGCTACCGCCGGCGTTGCCGTTGGTATCGCCGTTGCCGCCGGC
>NZ_JRMK01000201.1:0-5240 GCF_000972925.1 Mycobacterium sp. UM_Kg1
GCGGCAACGGCGGCAACGGCGGCAACGGCCCCGGCGGCCGTTACGGTGGCGAGGGCGGCAGCGGCGGGCGCGTCGGCCCCAACGGCGACGGCCACGGCGGCAACGGCGGCCGTGGCGGCGACGGCACCCTCGGGCGCACCGGCACCGGCGGCGGGAAGGGCAGTAACGGCTCCCTCGACGGCACACCAGGTGCCGACGGCGCACCCGGACAGAGCAACATCTGACTTATGGTTGCCTCTGGCCTGGGCCGATTGGCCTCACCGGCACAATCAGGCCCGGGCCAGACTGCATCCCGCCGGTGATTCCGCAGGCCCCATGACGAAGGATGGGGTCACGTCAGAAGGCCCTCCAAAGAACTTCACTGTCAGCGGGCCGTCAATGTCAGTAATGTGAACTTGCGTTCAACTAACCGGCCAACTGGTCGATTATGAAACTTCAGATCGTGTCGATGGACTCAGAAGCTGAGGTGGAGTCTCGCCGACTCCGCATCTTCGTTCTACAGCAGGCAACTGTGCCTCGTTTCGTCCCTCAACAAGGAGCTGTGCATGATCGGTTGCCGCCTGCCGGACAACCTCGTTCGTCGAGCCGGTACAGCAGGATGCGGCTCGTTGGACCCAACGGAGACGGACGCGGCAGTGACGGCGGCAATGGATTCAACGGCCAGCACGGTTATAACGGCGGCGCGGGGGCATGGACGGTAGTTCGGGAACTCCCGGTACACCGGGCCAAGACCCGGCTGATCCTTCGGCGATTTAGACCACCCAGACAATCGTGATGTAGCGCCGTATGGGCGGGGTCGGCCCTGCGCTCAATCTCGGCAGGGCCGAAGGCTATTCATGCCAGATAGAGAACAGCCCCGCCCAAGCCGGGGCTGTTCTCTATCTGGCGAAACGACTCATCACATGGTGCGGGCGGAGGGACTCGAACCCTCACGCTCTTTCGAGCACGGGCACCTAAAACCCGGGTGTCTGCCAATTCCACCACGCCCGCAAGCGCACGTCATCGTACGTCGCCCGCGGAGCTTCCCCCAACGCGAACCGCCTTGGGCCCGCCTGCCCCCGCCAACGCAGGCGGTACGGTCAAGGGGTGTCCACTACACGGCGTCGGAGACCGGCACTGGTCGTGCTGGTGATCGTCGCCGCCTGCGCGTGCCTGGCGCTGGGCTGGTGGCAGTGGACCCGTTTTCAAGAGGTCAACGGGACCTTCCAGAATCTCGGCTATGCGCTGCAGTGGCCGCTGTTCGCCTGGTTCTGCGTGTACGCCTACCGCAAGTTCGTCCGCTACGAGGAAGAACCGCCGGAGCTGCACCCGGCTGACGCAGTGACCGAGATTCCGGCCGGGTTGCTGCCCGAGCGTCCGGCGCCCGCCGCCACCCCGACCGATGATCCCGAGCTTCGCGAGTACAACGCCTATCTGGCCGAACTGGGCAAGACGAAACGAGAGAACAGGAACCCCGCATGACCGGCACACCCGCCAAGGCTGCCCCTGCCGAGAAGGTCCGCAGCGCACTGTTGCCCTACCGGGTGCTGGCGTGGACAACGGGTATCTGGCTGATCGCGCTGTGCTACGAGATCGTGGTCCGCTACGTGGTCAAGGTCGACAACCCGCCCGTCTGGATCGGTGTGGTGCACGGCTGGGTGTATTTCGCCTACCTGCTGGCCACTTTCAACCTGGCGGTCAAGGTTCGCTGGCCGCTGGGCAAGACCGTGGGTGTGCTGCTGGCCGGCACCATTCCGTTACTGGGCGTCATCGTTGAGCATTTCCAGACCCGTAACGTCAAGGCGCAGTTCGGCCTCTGAGGCCCCGTGGCACTAGGCCAGGGCGCGCAGCGCCGGCAACAGCAGCTGCAGAGCCCGGCCGCGGTGTGACTCCGCGTCTTTTTCGGCCGGGCTCAACTGCGCGGCGGTGCGGTCGCCGCCCGCCGGGATGAACACCGGGTCGTAGCCGAATCCGCCCTGGCCGTGCGGTTCCCGGGCGATGCGGCCCGCCCACTGCCCGCGCACCACCAGCTCGTGCTCGGGGCCGTCGCCCCAGACCAGCGCGCACGCGGACACGAACGCCGCGCCGCGCCGCCCGTCGGGCACGTCGCGCAGTTGGGCCAGCAGCAACGCGGTGTTGGCCGCGTCGTCGCCGTGGCTTCCCGACCAGCGTGCCGACAGCACTCCCGGCATCCCGTTGAGCGCTTCGACGGTCAGCCCGGAATCGTCTGCGACGCAGGGCAATCCGGTGGCGTTATAGCCGTCGCGGGCTTTTGCCAGGGCGTTGCCCTCGAACGTTGCGGCGGTTTCCGGGGCTTCCGGGTACGGCTCGACATCGTCGAGCGAGACCGGCTGCAGCCCCGACAGGCCGGCATGGGCGACCACCCGACTCAGTTCGGCCAGCTTCTTGCGGTTGCGGCTGGCCACCAGCAGTCGCCTCATCCGGTCAGCTGCCGAACGCCTTCTTCGGGGCCGGCCCCTCCGGCAGCACCCCCGGGTAGGGCAGCTCCAGCGCCTCGCGCTGCACCACGAACAACTTCTCGCAGGCGGCCAGCGCCGCGTCGAGCATCTTGTCCAGCGTCGAGCGCGGGAACGTCGCGCCCTCGCCGGTGCCCTGAATCTCCACCAGCGTTCCGGTGTCGGTGGCGACGACGTTCATGTCGACCTCGGCGCGCGAGTCCTCCTCGTAGGGCAGATCGACGCGCACCCGGCCGTCGACCACGCCGACGCTGACCGCTGAGATGGCGCAGGACAGCGGCCGCGGGTCGGACAGTTTGCCGGCGGCCGACAGGTAGGTGACCGCGTCGGCGAGCGCCACGTAGGCCCCGGTGATGGCCGCGGTGCGAGTGCCCCCGTCGGCCTGCAGCACGTCACAGTCGATCGCGATGGTGTTCTCGCCCAGCGCCGCCAGGTCGATGCAGGCACGCAGCGAGCGGCCCACCAGCCGGCTGATCTCCTGGGTGCGGCCGCCGACCTTGCCCCGGACCGATTCGCGATCCGAGCGCGTGTGGGTGGCGGCGGGCAGCATGGCGTACTCGGCGGTCAGCCAGCCCTGGCCGGAGCCTTTCCGCCAGCGCGGAACGCCTTCGGTGACGCTGGCGGTGCACATGACCCGGGTGTTGCCGAATTCGACCAGAACCGAACCGGCCGGGTTGCTGGTGAATCCGCGGGTGATGACGACCGGGCGCAGCTCGTCGTCGAGGCGACCGTCTTCTCGTTTGGACACGCGAACAACCCTAACGGGGATCGCAAGCGCCGCGGCGAGCCGGGCATGTCGGGCCGGCGCGGCGGACTCTGGAGAGATCAGACCTTCGTGATGTCGAACGACTCGTCGCACACCACGGCGTGCACCGGGCCGTCGAATTCGGCCTTCGCCTCCCGGATCACCTCCTCGCGCGCGGTCCAGGGCGGGATGTGGGTCAGCAGCAGCTGTCCCACTCCGGCCGCCGCCGCGGTACGCCCGGCGTCGGTTCCCGACAGGTGCAGGTTGGGTGGGCGGTTGGCCTCGTGGGTCCACGACGACTCGCACAAGAACACATCGGCGCCGCGCGCCAACTCGATCACCTCGTCGCAGAAACCGGTGTCGGCGCTGTAGACCAGTGTCGCGCCGGAGGGGTCGGTGATCCGCATGCCGTAGGACTCGGTGGGGTGCGAGACCAGGCCGGGCACCACGGTCAGCGCGCCGAACGTGACGGGTTCGCCGTCCGCCCAGGCGCGCACGTCGAAGATGTCGGTGATGTCGTCGATCTCACCGCCATACGGCGATGACGCGGCACCCAACCGCGACCAGGTGTCGCTGGGGCCGTAGAGCAAACCCTTGTCGAACGGCTTTGCCGCCACCGAGGGGTGGTAGCGGCGCCAGACGAACAGGCCCGGCAGATCCAGACAGTGGTCGGCATGCAGATGCGACAACAGCACGTGCACCGACCCGGGATCGACATGGCGCTGCAGGGCGCCCAGCACCCCGCCGCCGAAGTCGATCACCAGCGGCGGCGTGTCCGGCGCCTGCAACAGGTAACCCGATGCCGGCGAGTCCGGACCCACCACACTGCCGGAGCAGCCGAGCACGGTCAGTCGCACGTTCCCTACTGTGCCATGTTCGCTACGGCCATGACGAAGACACCGGTGCTTTACCCACGATTCGTCATCGAAATCACCGTCTAGTGCGAAGGCGCACGGCGGTGGACCGCTCCGACACCGCTGATGGCCGGCCCCAGAAACCGGGTGGCCAGGTGTGCGAACGCCTCCGGGTCGCCGGTGGCCTCGAAGACCCGCGTGGCCGGGCTGGCCTCGTGGGGGCGCAGCAGCTCCCGCTCGGTGAGCACCCGCAGCAGTTCTTTGGCGGTCTCCTCGGCGCTGGAGACCAGCGTCACCTGATCGCCCATCACCAGCTGGATCAACCCCGACAGCAGCGGGTAGTGCGTGCAGCCGAGCACCAGCGTGTCGACGCCCGCGCGTTGCAGCGGCTCCAGATATCCCTCGGCGAGTCCCAGCACCTGCCGGCCGCTGGTGATGCCGCGCTCGACGAAGTCGACGAAGCGAGGGCAGGCCACCGCGGTGATCTCGGTGTCGCGGGCAGCGGCGAACGCATCCTGGTAGGCGTGACTGGCGATGGTCGCCTGGGTCCCGATCACCCCGATTCGGCCGTTGCGGGTGGTTGCCACCGCCCGGCGCACCGCCGGCAGGATCACCTCCACGACCGGCACGTCGTAGCGTTCCCGGGCATCGCGCAGGCACGCCGCCGAGGCGGTGTTGCAGGCGATCACCAACGCCTTGATGCCCCGCTCGACCAGATCGTCCCCGATGGCCAGCGCATGCGCGCGGACCTCAGGGATGGTCAGCGGTCCGTACGGGCCGTTGCCGGTGTCGCCGACATAGATGATGTCCTCGTCGGGCAGCTGGTCGATGATCGAGCGGGCGACGGTCAGCCCACCGACACCGGAGTCGAAGATTCCGATCGGGCTCACGCCGCCGCCCCCCGGCGCCGTTCGCGGGCTTTGCGTTCCGGGCGCGCCAGCCAGTAGGCGGCCAGCACGCCGGCGAGCGCCCCACACAGGTGGCCCTGCCAGGACACCCCACCGCAGACGTTGAGCACCGGCACCGCTCCCCACAGAATTCCGCCGTAGAAGAACAGCACCACCAGCCCGACCAGGATCTGCCAGATCCGGCGGGTGAACCAGCCGAACACCAGCAGGAAGGCCAGCCAGCCGAAGATCAGCCCGGAGGCGCCGATGTGGTCGGTGGGCCCGCAGGAGGATCCGA
>NZ_JRMK01000202.1:0-5215 GCF_000972925.1 Mycobacterium sp. UM_Kg1
GCACTACCCGGATTCGGCCGAGTTCGCCGAACCCACCGGTGTGTGCCTGGTCGCCGACGGCTACCGGTTCGCCCCGACCTTGGGGGAACTGGACCTGTACCTGTTCGCCGAGGGGCGCCATGAACGTCTCTGGGAGGTGATGGGCGCTCATCGGCGCACCTTCACCACACCGGACGGCGAGGTGTCCGGCGTGTCCTTTGCGGTGTGGGCCCCCAACGCCACCGGCGTGAGTCTGATCGGTGACTTCAACGGGTGGTCCGGTGACAATGCACCGCTGCGGTCGTTGGGGTTCTCCGGTGTCTGGGAGCTGTTCTGGCCGGACTTCCCCACCGGCGGTCTCTACAAGTTCCGCGTGCACGGAGCCGACGGCGCGGTCACCGAGCGCGCCGACCCCTTTGCCTTCGCCACCGAGGTGCCGCCGCGCACCGCATCGGTGGTGACCTCGAGCGACTACACGTGGAATGACGCCGAGTGGATGGCCCAACGCGCCCGGCGTGACCCGGTGAACGAGCCGATGAGCACCTACGAGGTTCATCTGGGCTCCTGGCGTCCCGGCCTGAGCTACCGCCAGCTCGCGGTGGAACTGACCGAATACGTCGCACACCGGGGCTTCACCCATGTGGAACTGCTGCCGGTCGCCGAGCATCCCTTCGGCGGGTCCTGGGGTTATCAGGTGACGTCGTACTACGCCCCGACCGCCCGATTCGGCTCCCCGGACGACTTCCGGGCGCTGGTCGACGCCCTGCACGGCGCCGGTATCGGGGTGATCGTGGACTGGGTCCCGGCGCACTTCCCTAAGGACGACTGGGCGCTCGGCCGGTTCGACGGGACCCCGCTCTATGAGCACTCCGATCCGCGCCGCGGTGAGCAACTCGACTGGGGCACCTACGTGTTCGACTTCGGCCGACCGGAGGTGCGCAACTTCCTGGTCGCCAACGCCCTGTACTGGCTGACCGAGTTCCACGTGGACGGGTTACGGGTGGACGCCGTCGCATCGATGCTCTACCTCGACTACTCGCGGCCAGACGGCCAGTGGA
The DNA here is from genome assembly GCF_000972925.1 of Mycobacterium sp. UM_Kg1. Taxonomy (NCBI): domain Bacteria; kingdom Bacillati; phylum Actinomycetota; class Actinomycetes; order Mycobacteriales; family Mycobacteriaceae; genus Mycobacterium; species Mycobacterium sp. UM_Kg1. Next base: position 1,038 of record NZ_JRMK01000202.1, read on the forward strand.
CCCCCAACATCTACGGGGGCCGGGAGAACCTGGAGGCGGTGCAATTCCTGCAGGAGCTCAACGCGACCACCCACCGGGTCGCGCCGGGCATTGTGACCATTGCCGAGGAGTCCACCTCCTGGCCCGGCGTCACCCGGGACACCGGCCTGGGCGGCCTCGGGTTTTCGATGAAATGGAACATGGGCTGGATGCACGACACCCTGGCCTATCTGGGTCATGATCCGGTGCACCGCAGCTATCACCACCACAACATGACGTTCTCGATGCTCTACGCGTTCAGCGAGAACTACGTTTTACCGATCAGCCATGACGAGGTGGTGCACGGCAAGGGCACCTTGTGGTCGAGGATGCCGGGAGACGACCACCACAAGGCCGCGGGCCTGCGCGCCCTGCTGGCCTACCAGTGGGCCCACCCCGGCAAGCAGTTGCTGTTCATGGGCCAGGAGTTCGGGCAGCGCAGCGAGTGGTGCAACGAACGCGGCGTCGACTGGTTTCAGCTCGATCCCGCCGTCGAGCCCGACGGTTACTCCCCCGGCATCCTGCGCCTGGTCGGCGACCTCAACGCCCATTACCGGGTCCTGCCCGCCCTGTGGACCCAGGACGCCGAACCCCGCGGCTATTCGTGGATCGACGCCAACGACTCGGCCAACAACGTGCTGAGCTTCCTGCGCTACGGCACCGACGGTTCGGTGCTGGCCTGCGTGTTCAACTTCGCCGGCGTCGCCCACACCGACTACCACCTCGGGCTGCCACGGGCGGGCCGCTGGCGCGAAGTGCTCAACACCGATGCGGCCGGCTATCGCGGTTCGGGTCAGGGCAACCTGGGCGGAGTCGAGGCCACCGACAGCCCGTGGCACGGCCGGCCGGCCTCGGCGGTGCTGGTCTTACCGGCCTTGTCGGCGGTGTGGCTCGCCCCGGAGTAGCCCGCGGGCCACGGCCACTACCGCGAGCCCTGGAGACTCGACCGGTGTCAGTACAGCGCGTTGGCCAGGTTGCGCCGGCCGGCGATGACCTCGGGATCGGCCGGGTCGAACAGCTCGAACAGCTCCACCAGCCGGGTCCGCACCTGGGTCCGCTCCTCGCCTGAGGTACGTCGCACCAGAGCGATCAACCGGTCGAAGGCGGCCGTGACGTCCTGGTTGAGGATCTGCACATCGGCGGCGGCGAAAGCGGCCTCGATGTCGTCGGGGTCGGCGTCGGCGCGGGCCGGCGCATCGGGCTGCCGGCTGGTCGCCCGCTCCAGGAAGGCGAGCTGGCGCAGCGCACCCTTGGCCTCGTTGTGGTTGGGGTCGGCATCCAGCAGAGCCTGGTAGGCGTCGCGCGCCGCGGCGAAGTCGCCCGCGTCGATGTGGTCGCGGGCCTGCGCCAGCTGCGGATCCACCTGCTCGGGCTGCTCGGCGTCGCCGGCAAGCTTGCCCGCGGTGGCCGACACCAGTGAGTCCACCCAGCGGCGCAACTGCTCGGGGGGCTGGGGGCCCTGAAAGCTGGTGATCGGCTGGCCGGCCGCCAGGGCCACCACGGTGGGCACCGCGTCCACGCCGAACACCTGCGCCACCCGCGGGGCGACGTCGACGTTGACGGTGGCAAGCGCCCACTTGGCCGGCCCGCCGGAGTTGTCGGCCTGCGCCAGCGCGGCCAGGGTGTCGGCCAGCTGGATGCAGGCCTCGCTGCGCGGCGACCACAGCAACACCACCACCGGCACCTGGTTGGACCGGACCAGCACCTCGTCTTCGAAGTTGGCCTCGGTGATCTCGGTGGCGCCCGGCGGGGCGGCGACGGTGCCGCCGGCGGCGCCGCCGGATGAAGCCGGCTTCTTGAGGCCGGACAAGTCCACTGCTCCGGCCAAGGCCGGTCCGATCGGGGGTCGAGGACGCGTCACGCCGTCAAGTCTGTCACGCCGCCCGCACGGCGCCGCCGAGGGCCGTTTGCCCGCGCCCCCACCCCGCTATGACGAAGATCACACGAGACGGGGGCGGGACACCGCCCCGGCGCCGGCAACACCGCAAAGGGCAGGACAGCCGCTACCCGGCGCGCAGGATGAGCGCGTCCCCCTGGCCGCCGGCACCGCACAGCGCGGCCACCGCGTAGCCCGAGCCGCGCCGCTTGAGCTCCAGGGCGGCGTGCAGGGTGATCCGCGCCCCCGACATCCCGATCGGGTGCCCCACGGCGATCGCGCCGCCGTGCACGTTGACCACGGCGGGGTCCACGCCCAGCTCCCGGGTCGAGGCCAGCGACACCGCCGCGAACGCCTCGTTGATCTCCACCACGTCGAGTTGGTCGACCGAGATACCCTCGCGGGCGATCGCCTTCTTGATGGCGTTGGCCGGCTGCGACTGCAGGGTCGAGTCCGGCCCGGCGACCACCCCGTGCGCCCCGATCTCACACAGCCAGTCCAGGCCCAGCTCCTGCGCCTTGGCTTTGCTCATCACCACCACGGCGGCGGCGCCGTCGGAGATCTGCGACGACGAGCCGGCGGTGATGGTGCCGTCGGAACGGAACGCCGGCTTGAGCCCGGCAAGCGACTCCGCGGTGGTGTTGGCGCGGATGCCCTCGTCCTCGGTGAACTCCAGCGGATCGCCCTTACGCTGCGGGATCTTCACCGGCACCACCTCGTCTTCGAACACGCCGTCCTTCCAGGCCGCGGCGGCCCTGCGGTGCGATTCGGCGGCGAACTCGTCCTGCTCGGCGCGGGTGAACTTGTCCACGTCGTTGCGCTGCTCGGTCAGCGCACCCATCGGCTGGTCGGTGAAGACGTCATGCAGGCCGTCGTAGGCGAGGTGGTCGCGCACCGTCACGTCGCCGTACTTGTAGCCCGACCGGCTGTCCAGCAACAGGTGCGGGGCCTTGCTCATCGATTCCTGGCCGCCGGCCACCACCACGTCGAATTCTCCGGCACGGATCAGCTGGTCGGCCATGGCGATGGCGTTGATTCCCGACAGGCACATCTTGTTGATGGTCAGGGTGGGCACGTCCCAGCCGATGCCGGCCGCCACCGCCGCCTGCCGGGCCGGCATCTGGCCCGCCCCGGCGGTGAGCACCTGGCCCATGATGACGTATTCCACCAGCGACGGCGGGACCTGAGCCTTCTCCAGCGCCCCGGCGATGGCAACAGCACCCAGGTCACTGCCGGAGAAATCCTTCAACGAACCCATCAAGCGGCCGATCGGGGTCCGAGCCCCAGCAACGATCACCGATGTCGTCATTACTACCTCCTGGGCAGGTCTTTGGATGCCGATCTTCCGGTCGGCTCAGCGCGATGTTCCCGCCCAGGTTACCGTTGCTTTATGACGACCGAATCCGTCGCTGACTCCTGCGAGGTACGCCCCGCCCTGGCTTCGGCCTTGGTGACCGCCATCGACCACGTCGGTATCGCGGTCCCCGACCTCGAAGCTGCCAAGAAGTGGTACCACGACAAGCTCGGCATGATCGTGCTGCACGAAGAGGTCAACGAGGAGCAGGGCATCGTCGAGGCGATGCTGACGGTGCGCGGCGCCCCGGTCGGCAGCGCGCAGATTCAGCTGATGGCCCCGATCGACGAGACGTCGACCATCGCGAAGTTCCTGGACAAGCGCGGCCCCGGCCTGCAGCAGCTGGCCTATCGCACCAGCGACATCGACGCCCTCTCCGAGCGGCTGCGCGAGCAGGGCGTTCGCCTGCTCTACGAGGTCCCGCGGCGCGGCACGTCGAACTCGCGCATCAACTTCATCCACCCCAAGGACGCCGGCGGCGTGCTGGTCGAGCTGGTCGAGCCGGCGGGCGAGGCCCCGGCGTCGCACTGACGCCTCAGGACCACTTGCGCGTCGGGCGCCGGTTGTCCCGGTTCGCCCAGCACGGGGTATGCCAATGCCGGCGGTCCTCGCCGGCGGCATCACTTGAGTCGGCCCGCCATGTCACCACATGCGCGACGCCGCAACGAATCTCATGGTCACACCCGGGGCACCGATAGATCTTGACCGCCCGGGCCCCGGCGATGGACTGCACCACGTAGTCGTAGCCGTCCGGCCCGGTCTGGATGCGCGGTGGCATGCGCAACGCCGGAAGCGGTTGCGCACGACGCGACGATCCGCGACCACGAGCCATGCCCCTAAGCCTAGGTGTTGTGACCTCGGAGGTTGTTGACGGCGTGCCTGCTTGAAATGGGGAGGACCTCCTGACGGAGTGGATGTGTCTGGCATCTA
>NZ_JRMK01000203.1:0-5129 GCF_000972925.1 Mycobacterium sp. UM_Kg1
GGGCCTACACCGATGCCCTTGTCTATGACGGCGGACGGGTTTCCGACGACATCTTCGCGGTCCTCAAGGCAAACCTCTCCGACCCCGAAATCATGGAGTTGACCTACATCACCTGCATGTATGACATGCACTCCACCATCTGTCGCGCGTTGCGCCTGGAGTTCGACGACCGGCCCGAGCTGATCGAGGAGGTCCAGGTGCCCGAGGGCATGCACGTCGCGGACCTCTCCGCTGACCTGGCCGGACAGTGATGGCGGGTTGTCGGTATCGCGGCGCAGGATAGGCGTGTGCTTGACGCGGTGCTTCCCCTGCAGTGCGGGGGCTGCGGTGCGCCCGGCGCCCGCTGGTGTGCCGCCTGCGCCGCCCAGCTGACCGTCGGGCCCGACCACCCCCGGGTGGTCGGGCCAAGGCTGGACCCGCAGGTGCCGGTGTTCGCTCTCGGCCGCTACGCCGGGCCCCGCCGGCAGGCCATCGTCGGGGTCAAGGAACGGGGGCGTAGCGACCTCGTCGCGCCGCTGGCATGCGCCCTGGGTGCGGCACTGCAGCGGCTGCTGAGCTGGCAGCTGCTGGAGCTGCCGGTGACGCTCGTTCCCGCACCCACCCGCGCCGGCGCCGCCCGGCGGCGGGGAGGCGATCCGGTGACGCGGATCGCCGCGGCGGTGGCGGACCGCGAGTGCGGCGTCAGGGTGGCGCCCGTACTGCGAATGCGGGCGCTGACTCGCGACTCGGTCGGGCTGGGGGCCGGCGCCCGGCAGCGCAACGTCGCCGGCCGCGTGGTGCTGCGCCGGCGGCGGCTGGCGGGCATCTGCGGCGCCGGCGATGTCGTTCTGGTCGACGATGTCGTCACCACGGGTGCCACGCTGGCCGAGTCGGTTCGGGTGCTGTGTCAAGCCCGTCTGCCGGTCGCGGCCGCACTTGTGATCGCGTCGGTATGAGATGGGTTCCAAATGGGTGCGCCAAATCAGTGGCACGTATCGGGCGGCATGGCTACGGTCGTCATCATGAGGTCCCCGGGACCGTAGGGCGGCATCAGTTCGTGGTCGAGACGACAGGAGAGTGTCGAGCATGGCAAATCAGTTTGTGGAAACCCGGCCGGCGGCCGTCGACGCCGATGAGCGGCCCGAGCAGTCGGGCGCGGAGATCGTGGTCAAGGGCCGCAACGTCGAGATTCCCGACCATTTCCGGGTTTACGTGTCCCAGAAGCTGGCCCGCCTGGAGCGGTTGGACCGCTCCATCCGCCTGTTTGACGTCGAGCTCAAACACGCCAACAACCGGCGCCAGCGAAAGTCCTGCCAGCGGATCGACATCACCGCGCACGGCCGTGGGCCGGTGGTTCGCGGTGAGGCCAGGGCCGACAGCTTCTATGCCGCCTTCGAGGCCGCCATCGACCGGCTGGAGAGCCGGCTGCGTCGCGACAAGGGGCGGCGCAACGTCTCCTACGGAGACAAGACACCGGTTTCGGTGGCCGAGGCCACCGGGGTCGGCAATCTGGACCCGGCTTTCTTGGCGGGTGCCTTCGACCGGGGCGGCACCGCCGAACCCGATCGCCGGGACGACAGCGAGGGCTACGGCCACGAGCCCGGCCGGATCGTGCGCACCAAGGAACACACCGCCACGCCGATGTCTGTCGACGATGCGCTCTACGAGATGGAGCTCGTCGGGCACGATTTCTTCCTGTTCCACGACAAGGAGACCGACCAGCCCTCGGTCGTCTACCGGCGGCATGCCTACGACTACGGCCTGATCCGCCTGGTCTGAGGGCAGGCCCTCGCACGCTGCGTTGGCGGCGCATTACCGCCCTCGGTGACGGTGTCACCTACCATGGGTGACGCTCGTAAATGCCGAAGACTGAGTAGGGGACATAGCCGTGCTGTCCAAGTTGCTGCGTTTTGGTGAAGGCCGCATGGTCAAACGGCTCAGAAAGGTCGCGGATTACATCGACACCCTCTCCGGCGACGTCGAGGCATTGACCGACGCGGAGCTGCGGGCCAAGACCGACGAGTTCCGCGCGCGCCACGAAGGCGGCGAGTCCCTCGACGACCTGCTGCCGGAGGCCTTCGCGGTGGCCCGGGAGGCGGCCTGGCGGGTGCTGAGCCAGCGGCCCTTCCACGTCCAGCTGATGGGCGGCGCAGCGCTGCACTACGGCAACGTCGCCGAGATGAAGACCGGTGAGGGCAAGACCCTGACCTGTGTGCTTCCGGCGTACCTCAACGCGATCGCCGGCAAGGGCGTGCACGTCGTCACCGTCAACGACTACCTGGCCAAGCGCGACAGCGAGTGGATGGGCCGCGTGCACCGCTTCCTCGGCCTGGAGGTCGGGGTGATCTTGTCGCAGATGACCCCCGACGAGCGGCGCATCGCCTACAACGCGGACGTCACCTACGGCACCAACAACGAGTTCGGCTTCGACTACCTGCGCGACAACATGGCGCACTCGCTCGACCAGCTGGTGCAGCGTTCGCACAACTTCGCGATCGTCGACGAGGTCGACTCCATCCTGATCGACGAGGCCCGGACCCCGCTGATCATCTCCGGGCCGGCCGACGGCAGCTCCCACTGGTACACCGAGTTCGCCCGGATCGTTCCGTTGATGGAGAAGGACGTCCACTACGAAGTGGACCTGCGCAAGCGCACCATCGGTGTGCACGAGGCCGGCGTCGAATTCGTCGAGGACCAGCTCGGCATCGAGAACCTCTACGAGGCCGCCAACTCCCCGCTGGTCAGCTACCTCAACAACGCCCTGAAGGCCAAGGAGCTGTTCAACCGCGACAAGGACTACATCGTCCGCAACGGTGAGGTCTTCATCGTCGACGAGTTCACCGGCCGCGTGCTGGTGGGTCGGCGCTACAACGAGGGCATGCACCAGGCCATCGAGGCCAAGGAGCGGGTGCAGATCAAGGCCGAGAACCAGACGCTGGCCACGATCACCCTGCAGAACTACTTCCGGCTCTACGACAAGCTCGCCGGCATGACCGGCACCGCCGAGACCGAGGCCGCCGAGCTGCACGAGATCTACAAGCTCGGGGTGGTGCCCATCCCGACCAACAAGCCGATGGCACGCATCGACCAGATCGACCTCATCTACAAGACCGAGGAGGCCAAGTTCCTCGCGGTCGTCGACGATGTCGCCGAACGCTACGAGAAGGGCCAGCCGGTGCTGATCGGCACCACCAGCGTCGAGCGCTCGGAGTACCTGTCCAAGCAGCTGACCAAGCGTCGGATCCCGCACAACGTGCTCAACGCCAAGCAGCATGAGCGCGAGGCGCACATCATCGCCGAGGCCGGCCGGCGCGGCGCGATCACGGTCGCCACCAACATGGCCGGCCGCGGCACCGACATCGTGCTCGGCGGCAACGTCGACTTCCTGGCCGACCAGCGGCTGCGCAGTCAGGGACTGGACCCGGTGGAGACACCCGACGAGTACGAGGCCGCCTGGGATGCGGCGCTGCGTGAGATCAGGGACGAGGCCGCCGCCGAGGCCAAAGAGGTGATCGAGGCGGGCGGCCTGTACGTGCTGGGTACCGAGCGGCACGAGTCGCGGCGTATCGACAACCAGCTGCGCGGCCGGTCCGGCCGGCAGGGCGACCCGGGCGAATCGCGGTTTTACCTGTCGCTCGGTGACGAGTTGATGAGACGGTTCAACGGAGCGGCCCTCGAATCACTGCTGACCCGGCTGAACCTGCCCGACGATGTGCCGATCGAGGCCAAGATGGTCACCCGGGCGATCAAGAGCGCCCAGACCCAGGTCGAGCAGCAGAACTTCGAGATCCGCAAGAACGTGCTCAAGTACGACGAGGTGATGAACCAGCAGCGCAAGGTCATCTACACCGAGCGCCGCCGCATCCTCGACGGGGAGAACCTGGCCGAACAGGCCCACGACATGCTCGTCGACGTGATCACCGCCTACGTCGACGGTGCCACCGGCGAGGGCTACGCGGAGGACTGGGACCTTGAGCAGTTGTGGACGGCGCTCAAGACCCTCTACCCGGTGGGCATCGACTATCACGAGCTGCTGCACGCCGACGACATCGGCGAAGCCGACGACCTGACGCGTGAAGAGCTGCTCGAGGCGCTGCTGGCCGACGCCGAGAACGCCTACGCCGCACGGGAGGCCCAGGTCGACGAGGCCGCCGGCCCCGGAGCCATGCGGCAGCTGGAACGCGGGGTGCTGCTCAGTGTTCTGGACCGCAAGTGGCGCGAGCACCTCTACGAGATGGACTACCTCAAGGAGGGCATCGGTCTGCGGGCGATGGCGCAGCGCGATCCGTTGGTGGAATACCAGCGGGAGGGCTTCGACATGTTCCGCGGCATGCTCGACGGGCTCAAGGAGGAGTCGGTCGGCTTCTTGTTCAACGTCGCCGTCGAGGCGGTGCCGAAGCAGCCGGTGGCACCGGTGGACGCCCCCGAAGGCCTGGCGGAGTTCGGACTGCGCGCCAAGGGCATCGACGGTGCCGACGGCGCCGACGGAGCCAATGGTGCCGACGGCGCTGCGGGGCTGACCTATTCGGGGCCGGCCGAGGACGGTTCCGCGCAGGTGCGGCGCAGCGGTGACCTGCAGCCCGCGGGAGCCAACGCTCCCCAGTCGCGCCGGGAGCGCCGGGAGGCGGCCCGCCGGGAGGGCCGGGGGTCGCGGTTGCCGAAGGTGCCGCGCAAGGGCTGAGACACCCGACTCGGCCTCACCCGATGTGCAGGGCGACGACCTGCCACGCGGTGCCGTTGCGGGTTTCGGGTACCGACTCCACGCGGCAGGCCAGCGCATGCGTGCGCCGTCCGCGCCGGTAGGTGCCGAAAACCTCCACGGCGCGAGCCACCTCACCCGAACCCGCCGGCTGCACTCGCACCCGCACCAGGGTGGCCGGTTCGGCCCGGCCGGCCGGGGCGGCCGTGCGCACCGCCAGCACGGTTTCGGCCAGTCCCGCGGCGAGCAGCCCGAACAGGTGTGCCGCGGGCCGGCGCCCGTCCAGTACTTCCAGGACGCGGCGCAGGGCGGCGTCGGCGAACATCGCCGCCGACCGCAACGGCGCAGGCAGCACGGTGCGAGCCGGATGTGCCGGACGAGTTCGACCCGAATGCTTGTGGCGCGCCCGGACGCATCCCGACGGCGCCGGTGAACGTCCGGGCGGAGCCGG
>NZ_JRMK01000204.1:0-5124 GCF_000972925.1 Mycobacterium sp. UM_Kg1
TGTATAAGAGACAGTCGCCGGCCAGACCCGCGTTGCCCCCGACTCCACCGTTTCCGGCAGCACCGAAGTGTCCACCCACACCTCCGACGCCGCCACGGCCACCGCCGCCGCCGTCGCCGCCGAGACCACCGGCGCCACCGTTGCCGCCCAGGTCATCCAGGCTTACACCGCCGGCGCCGCCGGCGCCGCCGACGCCACCACTGCCGCCGACGCCGCCGGCGCCGCCCAGGCCTCCGATGCCGAGCACAAACCCGGCCGCGCCGCCCGCACCACCATTGCCGCCTAGACCACCGGCGAGGCCGTCGCCACCGGCAGTGCCGTTCAAGGCTTCCAGCACCCCGTCGAGACCCGCGGCGCCTGCCGCGCCGGTCGCACCCGCGCCGCCGGCGCCACCATTGCCGCCGAACCCGATACCGAACAGGCTCACCACGTCGCCGCCGGCACCACCATTGCCACCGGCCACCAACGCGTCGATCGACGCCCCACCCGCGCCGCCGGCGCCGCCATCGCCGAACAACCAGCCACCGACGCCGCCGGCACCGCCGGCACCGCCCTCCACACCGAGACCGCCGACACCACCATTGCCGAACATGCCGGCGTCGCCACCGACACCACCGGCACCACCGGCGATCCCGGCCACACCCTCTGCGCCGGCTCCACCATCGCCGAACAGGAAACCGCCGTCACCGAGGTTTCCGAACCACCCCAGCGAACCGAACAGCGTGTCGTTGGTTCCCGTGAACCCATCGATGCCGTTACCGATCAACTCACGACCGAACAGGTCCACCCACGGCTGGTTGATCAGGTCGAGGAACTGCTGGTTGTCGGCGATGAAGTCCTGGCTCAGGTTGTACAGCGGTAGATACAGCTGGTCGTGGTAGAAGGACGCCACGGCCAGGTCGAACTGCTCGAACAGGTCATAGATGAAGTCCGCATCCGCCGCGCCGGGGTCCGCAAACCAGCCCGACCAGATGTCGGCACTCTCAGCTGCGTCCGACAGACCCGACCAGAAAACCGGGTCGAACAGGTCCTCGATATCCGCGGAGGCCACAGGCGCCGGGCCGACGCCAAACGCCAAAAACGCCGCGACAGCACTGCCCGCCCCCACCACAGAACGCCCCACCGAACGCCGGCCCGACGAACGAACAACTTTGCTGGCATCCCGCCGGCCCATGGCGTACCCTCTCATAGCTTTTACTTAGGTTTCGAGCAGGTTCGAATTATGGTCGTTCGTTTACTTTGTGCAACTTGGGCGACACTCAATGTGGCAAAAGCCACAAACAGTCCCCCGTTGTGACGTATTCCGACCGCCAAGACCCGCAGCTCAAGCGCACAATGAGAGCTTGGACACAGTGCGGGGTGAGTTCCAACACAGTTGCTCCCGATGTCTCATTTGGCGGAAATTATGGTTAACTTCAGAAATCTGCATCGACGGAGGCGTGATTCACTTCGCCCCACCGACGCAGATTCAGGGGCGCCCACATGACGCGGATGGGCGCTTCAGCTGCAGTTTGCTGGCATCACAAATGGAGCAGAAAAAGGACGTCGCACCTACCGCCGACGGCTCACCGAGCCGCCGTGGCCTTGACGACTGGGGACCGCAACCGGGTCATCCTTGCTGGTACTGCCCACAGTCCGGGGATCGCGACCAGGGGGAGATCGGCGAAACAACTCCACCTGAGGTGGCGGACTGGGCAAGCGCAACTCTGCCACCTGACACTCTGCGGCGGTTCGGCCCCAAGATCATCAGCAAAACTGCCCAAATTCCGCTGGTATGGTGTCGCCCAGACAGCAGTAAAAGTGCGTAGATGTGGAAACGGAGCCACAGCTGCGGGGTTGGGGAGCCGATCCATCCGTGTGAGTGGACGACCGCCCGCCCGCGGCGGGCCCGCTCGCCCTCCAAGGAACGGTAGATGATGTCGAACGCCAGCGAAGCGGTTTTGCCGCTTTCCCCTGCGCGCACGGTCATCGTGGTCAGTCCCGGAGACTCCCGGCCGCAGTGGCAGCCGCCGACGGAATCGTTCACCGCTGGGCTCTCGTGGTTGGCAGGCGCACTCGGTGAAGCGGCCACCGCGCACGACGGCGAGCGGCTGCCCGAACAGGACCACGCGGACCGGTTCGCCGCCGGGTTCGCCGACGCCGGCAATGCGGTGGCCTGCGCCCTTGCGTTGCAGCGCGCTCCCGGGGCATCGATCCGGCCGCGAATCGCCGTACATGCCGACGAGGCGCCGCTGGTCGAACCCAGCGCCCATCCGCGTTCCCTGGTGAACCGCGCGGCCCGGCTGTGCGACCTGGCCCACGGCGGTCAGACCTTATTGTCAGAGACCGCCCACCAGCTGGTTGCCGATCGACTGGGGCCCCAGACGTGGCTGCTCGACTTGGGCGCCTTCCGGCTGCGCGGGATCCCCTACCCGGAGCGGGTGTTCCAGCTCTGCCACACCGGGCTGCCCACTGAGTTTCCACCGTTACGCACGGGACGTGCGGTTCACGAACCCTATTTTCCGACGCCGATGACGAGTTTTGTCGGCCGGGAGGCCGAGCTGGCCGAGCTGCGGCGGTTGGTCGACGGCAACCGCCTGGTGACGCTGACCGGTGCCGGTGGCGTCGGCAAGACCCGATTGGCGCTACAACTGGCCGAGGAGTTCGTCGACCGGTTCCGGGACGGCGCATGGTGCGTGGATCTGGCGCCGATCACCGATCCGGAGTTGGTTCCCGAACGGGTGACTCACGTGCTGGGCCTGCCCGAACGGCCGGACCGCTCCCCGGTCGACACCCTGGTGCGCTTCATCGCAGATCGGCAATTGTTCATGGTGCTCGACAACTGCGAACACCTGCTGGACGCCTGCGCGCGGCTGACGGCCACCTTGTTGGCTACCAGCGCTGAGCTGACCATCGTGGCGACGAGTCGCGAACCCATCGGGGTGGCCGGGGAAGTGACCTGGAAGACCCCGTCGCTCTCCCTGGTCGATGAGGCCGCCGAGTTGTTCCGGCACCGCGCTCGCCTGGTCCGGCCGGGTTTGATCGAGACCAGCGATGATGCCGAGTTGGTCACCGAGATCTGTCGCCGGCTGGACGGGGTGCCGTTGGCCATCGAGCTGGCGGCTACCCGGGTGCGGGCTTTGTCGCTGACCGAGATCGCGGACGGACTGGGCGAGCGCTTCCACCTGCTGACCGGTGGTGCCCGCACGGTGGTGCCCCGCCAACAGACGCTGCGCGCTTCCGAGGACTGGTCGCACGACCTGTTGAGCGAATCCGAGCGCGTGGTGTTTCGGCGGTTGGCGCCGTTCATGGGCGGGTTCGACCTCGATGCCGCCCACGCGGTGGCCGGCGGTCCCGACCTGACCCGCGCACAGATCATCGACGAACTCACCCAGCTGGTGGACAAATCGCTGGTGGTAGCCGACAACGCCGGAGAGTCGACGCGGTTTCGGCTGTTGCAGACGGTCCAGCAATACGCTCTGGAGAAGCTCGAGCAGTCTGGGGAATCGGAGACCATCCAGGTACGACACCGCGATCACTACACCGCGCTGTTCGACGCCGGAGTGACCTCCGGGTACGGGTGGCATATCGCCCAGGCCGAACTCGAGATCGACAACCTCCGGGCCGCCTTCACCTGGAGCCGGGAGCACAGCGACATCGGGGCCGCCGCGCGTTTGGCCTCCTCGTTGCTTCCGCTGTGGATACACAGCCGGACCTTGGAGGGTCTTGCCTGGTTCAACACCGTGCTCGCCGCCGGCAGCGCGATGGCGCCCGGCGCCCGTTCCCGCGCGCTGGCGGATAAGACGATCTTGGAAGCGGTGACCGGAAACTACGGACAAGTCGAACAGGCCGAGGAAGCCGTCGCGCTTGCACGGAGCCTGGACGAACCCGACCTGCTCGCCTGGGCACTGGCCGCCTGCGGATTCACCTGTAGCTACAGCCCCGAACTCGCGCTGCCCTACTTCGAGCAGGCCATCGCGCTGTCCCCCACATTGAACGACGACTGGCGACTGAGCCAGATATATGCCATACAGGCGTATTCGGCGTTCGTGGCAGGTGATCTCGCCACTACGCGCCTTGCGGCGGACAACGGCGCCGTGCTCGCCGAAGCCGTCGGTGACTGGTCGGTTTCGCGCCTGTGCCGGCTATGCCTGGGTCTGGCGCACCTGCATCGCGCAGAGCTGGACAACGCCGTCGATCAGGCCAGACAAGTGGCGATGGAGGCCGAGACGGCACGTGACCCGCTGTTCAGCGCCCAGAGTCTGACGCTGCTGGCTGAAGCGCTCGCCTGTCAGGGGCATCTGCGCGCCGCGCGGGCAGCGGCGAGCGCATCGGTCGAGGCGGCCGCCGAACTCATCGACTTTCACCGCGGCATCAGCTTTGGAGCGGTGGCCGACACGCTGCTTGCCGCCGGCGATGTGTCCGGGGCGCGCGGTGCCGCCGACGCGGCATGCGACGCCTGCGCGCTGCCCGAACTCCTGGCAATCAATGGCAACCCAGTCGCCCGGGTGGCGCTGGAAACCGGCGACGTGGCCGCGGCACGCCGCTGGGCCGACGCGGCGCTGTCGGTGGGCATGGGCTTCCACCGGATTCTGCTGCTGGAGATCCGGAGCCGGGTGGCCCTGGCCGAAGGCGACCCCGAGCAGGCCAAACGAGACGCGCTTGACGCCCTGACGCTCGCAACAGAATCCGAGGCCTATCTGGCCGTCGCCGAGCTGATCGAGGTGCTGGCGGCCTGCGCCACCGCGTCCGGCCGCCACGACGAGGCCGCGCGGTTGCTCGGCGCGGCGAGTGCTGCCCGCCGGCGAACCGGTGCGGTCCGGGCAACGGTCTACGACGCCGGCTACGAGTCCACCGTCGATGCTGTACGAAAAGCTATGCCCCAGAGCGCTTTTGAACGTCGCTGGGCGCAAGGCAACGCACTGTCGATCGCGGAGGCAATCGACCACGCGCGCCGGGGCGACCCGAAGAGCAAAACCGAGGCCAAACGTCCGTCCAGCGGTTGGGCCTCGCTGACTCCGGCCGAACGCAATGTCGTCCATCTCATCAGCGCCGGGCTGCGGGACAAAGACATCGCCGCGCACTTGAGCATCTCCCCCCGAACGGTGCACTCACATCTGAACCGCTGTCTCTTATACACATCTG
>NZ_JRMK01000205.1:0-5103 GCF_000972925.1 Mycobacterium sp. UM_Kg1
GCTCATCGTCACTCCTTCCCGAGGTCGAGTAGTCGGCGGGCGATGATGTTGCGCTGGATCTCGGCGGTGCCGCCGTAGATGGTGGCCGCGCGTGAGTACAGGTACTCCGGGCGCCACCTGCTGTCGTCGAGTTCGATCAGGCCCGGAAGCAGGTCACGCGTGGTGTCGTAGAGCAGCTGTTCGGCGCCGGCCAGCAGCACCTTGTCGATGGAGGTGTCCGGGCCCAGCCGGTGCCCGTCGGCAAGCCGGTGCTGGGTGCCGCGGGACCGGCAGCGCAGTGTGTGCAGCGCCAGGTACACCGCGCCCAGCTCATCGTCGACCGCTGCGCCCTGGCGCCTCACCTCGGCGATCAGCGCATCGAAGCGCGAATACAGGTAGGCGATGCGCTGCCAGAAGCAGGTGGAACGTTCGAACGGCAGCAGGTCCATGGCCAGCTGCCAGCCGTCGCCCGGCCGGCCGAGCATCCGGGAGCCGTCCACGACGACATCGTCGAAATAGACCTCGCAGAACTCGTCGACGCCGTGCATGGTGCCCAACGGGCGCACCTCGATGCCGGGGGTGTCCATGTCGACGAAGAACGCGGTGATGGCTTGGTGATTCGGCGTATCGGCGCCACCCGTGCGGGTCAACAGAATGCAGCGGTGGGAGTACTGGGCGAAGCTGGTCCAGACCTTCTGGCCGTTGATCACCCACTTCTCGCCGCGCGCGGTGGCCCGGGTGGAAAGCGATGCCAGGTCGCTGCCGGAGCCCGGCTCGGAGAAGCCCTGACACCACTGCTCGCGGCCGGAGAGCAGGCGCGGAACCATCTCTGCTGCAAGCTCAGGTGAGGCGTAGTCGATCATGGTGGGCGCCAGCACTTCCAGCATCGAGTACGGCCCGGGCTCGGCCAGTCCACGACCGACCACCTCTTCGCCGACGACAGCCCGCAGCATCGCCGGGCCGCCCAGTCCACCGGCCTCGACGGGCCAGCCGTAACGCATCCAGCCCGCCTCGTAGAGGGCGGCCGAGACGCGGGCGAACTGTTTGAGGTGTCCCTGCAGCGACGCGTCGGGACCGGGGCTCAGATCGTTGGCGTCGAGCCAGGCGCGCAGCTCCGCCTGAAACTGCGCGATATCGACCTCCGAGCTCGGACTTTCGCCGACGGCGCCCCCGGTTGTGGTCGGCGTGGTCATTGGGCGGACGGACGGCCGACCGCGTGCGGACGCCCGGCGTCATGGGCCCCGCTGCGACGGATGAACGTCATCGCCCGAGTCCGCAGCCGCCAGCCCTCGGGGGTACGCACATAGGTGTCGTTGTAGTAGCCGATGCGCATGTCGTGGCTGGCGTGGTCGATGAAGCACAGCGGCTGGGTGCCGGTCGCGGTGTCGCCGTCCAGCTCGATCACCGGGGTGCCGGTCATGAACAGGCCTTTGGGCGCCGCCTCGACCAGTACCGGGAACCGGTCCAGCGAATAGGTTTCGCCGAAGGCGCTGTAGGTGCCGTCCTCGGTGAACACCGCCACCAGGCCCTCGATATCGCCCTGGGTGATGGTCACCGCGTAGCGGGCCAGCGTCTGCTGGATCTCGACCAAGTCGTCAATTCTTGTTGACATATACCTTGCCGCCTTTCATGACGAAGTTCACGTTGCGGGTGACGCCGATGTCGGTCAGCGGATCCCCGGGAACCGCGATGACATCGGCCAGTAGGCCCTCCGCCAGCCGCCCGCGGTCGCCGGCGTTGATGAGCTCGGCGGCGGTCACCGTCGCAGCCCGCAGGACGGCGGCCGGCGGCATACCCCAGTCCACCAGCGTGACCAGCTCGTCGGCGTTGCGCCCGTGCGGGATGGCCGGCGCATCGGTTCCGACGGCGATCTTCACCCCGGCCTCATAGGCCGCCTTGATCGACGTGCGGGCCTTGGGGAACATCTCGGCCGCCTTGGCCTGCAGTTCGGCGGGCGCCTTGGACACGTCCATGGCCTCGGCCAGACGCCGCGTGGTGACCAGGAAGCGGTCGTTGTCGACCAGCATCCGGATGGCCTCGTCGTCCATCAGGAAGCCGTGTTCGATGCAGTCGATGCCGCATGCCACCGCGTGTTTGACGGCTTCGGCGCCATGGGTGTGCGCGGCAACCCGCAGACCCCTGCGGTGCGCCTCGTCGACGATCGCCCGCAGTTCCTCGTCCGAATAGTGTTGCGCGCCGGCCTCGCCGGTCAGCGACATCACGCCACCGGAACAACACACCTTGATCAGCTGCGCGCCGTGCTTGATCTGGTAGCGGACCGCTTTGCGGATCTCGTCGACTCCGTTGGCGATACCCTCCTCGATGCTCAGCTCCAGCACGCCGGGCATGAAAGCCGCGAACATCGTGGGGTCCAGGTGCCCGCCGGTGGGGGTTATCGCGTGCCCTGCCGGCACCACCCGCGGCCCCTCGATCCACCCGGCATCGATCGCCTTGCCCAGCGCCACGTCGAGCAGGTATCCGCCGGTCTTGACGAACAGGCCCAGATTGCGGACCGTGGTGAACCCGGCGCGCAGCGTGCGCCGCGCGTTGCCCACCGCCCGCAGCACCCGGGTCGGTGGGTCGTCCTGCACCTGGGACAGGCCGGGATTCTCGCCCCGGCCCCCCATCAGCAGGTTGACCTCCATGTCCATCAACCCGGGCAGCAGAATCGAGTCGCCGAGGTCGATCACCTCGTCGGCTTCGACGCCGCCCGGGGCACGTTCGCCGATTCCGACGATCCGGTCCCCGTCGACGTGCACGATGCCGGGCCGGATGAGGACTCCGGATTCGACGTCGACAAGCCCTGCCGCCTTGAGCGTCAGCACCCTTAGATCACCGGCTCACTCAGCAGTTCCACCCACGCCGCGCCGCTGTCCGGGACGCGCGGCTGCTTCCATGCCTCGATCGGAAACGACACCATGACGAGCGACTGCATGATGTGCATGAGCGTCTTTGCGTCATCTGGCAGGTCGTCCAGCGGGAACTTGTCGCAGTAGGTGACGACGTCGTCCAGCAGCGGGAACGCGACATCGTAGAACTGCTGCATCTCGGCCATGGATGACGCCAGCCGCTTGGCGTAGCGGTCGGGCTCATGAGCCAGGTCCCAGTCCAAAAAGGGTTCCAGGGCGGCGAACTCAGACGGTAGCGGCACTGTGGTACTCCTTTACGAAGTCGCGGTTCACCTTGTGCAGGTGGCGGATGAGGATCTCTTGGTCGCACAGCAGGAAGTCCTTGACGGCCTTGGTGCCGATCATGGTCTGGGTGGCTTCCAGGGTGTTGGCGTCCTGGAGCGCGTACTCCTTGAACGTGACGGCGGCCAGCTCTTGGGCCAGGCGTTCGCGCGCGTTCTTCGGCGGCACGAAGTACAGGTTGGCCTCGAAGGTGTGCTTGTCGACGGCGGTCGGCCAGTACTGGTAGGTCAGATACCAGCCCGGCTCCCAGATCAGCAGCATGAAGTTCGGGTAGAACAGCCACGAGTCGATGCCCCACTGCGGCGCTCGCTTGACGTTCACGCCCGGCGGCAGTTCCTTGAGGTTGGCGATGGGCTCCGGCTTGTCCCACGGGCCGAACAGCCCACTGCGCAGCACCCGGTCCAAGGGCTTGACCATAGACATGTCGGGGGGCGGCGCCTGGCCACCCCACGTCGACTGCAGGCTGTGCGGTCCGGACAGCTCATAGTGCAGCGCTTCGTAGCCGAACTTCTGGATCTTGGCGGCTTCTTCCTTGGTGTACTGCCCCTGGTGCAGGATCGGCGCGTGGTAGAACTCGATGAACGCGTCGATGAAGAGCTTCCAGTTGCTGCCGACTTCGGCTCGGTAGGAGTACGTTTCGGTCATCTCGCCGAACGGGTAACCCTCGATCCCCTTGGCCAGCGGGCCGAGGTAGTCGGCGAGCGGCTGCGCGTGGTCGTCGAAGTTGACGAAGATGAAGCCCTCCCATACCTCGCAGCGCACGCCTGCCAGGCCGTACTCGCTCTTGTCGAGGTTGAAGAACTCGTCCTCCTGCTGGACAAAGGTCAGGTCGCCGTCCAGGCTGTAGCGCCAGGCGTGGTACTTGCAGGTGAACTGCCGGCAGGTGCCGGAGGTCTCCTCGTTGGGGAAGTCATTCCACACCAGCTTGTTCCCGCGGTGACGGCAGATGTTGTGATAGGCCTTGACCGCCCCGTCCTTGGTCTTGACGACGATGATCGAGGTGCCCTTGCCCACCGAGGGCAGTTCCCGGGTGAAGTAGCTGCCGGTCTTGGGGAGCCGTTCGACGCGACCGACGTTGATCCACATGCGCTTGAAGACCGCCTCGCGTTCGGCCTCGTAGAACGCGGGATCGATCGAGTCGCTGTAATCGACTGGCTCAGTGCCCAGTTCGGGATAGTTCTGCGTCCAGCTGCCAGCAGCCGGCTTGGGGAAGTGGGGCACGGGTTTACCTCTCTGATTCCGGGTTTTCGTCGAGCTCAACGCCAAAGGTGTTGAAGGCCATGGCCAGCATGCTGTAGCAGCCGATCGTGAAAACGAGATCCATCAGCTGGTGCTCGTCGAGATGCTTGGTCAAGACTGCTTCGGTGGCGGGCGAGAGGCGTGAGTCAGTGTCGAGTTCGTCGGCCGCGTCGAGCACGGCCTGGTGGAGTTCGTCGCGGCCGGTGCTGTGTTGCAGGTCGGCGATGTCGTCGTCGGTGAGGCCGGCCTGCTTGCCCATCGCGACGTGATGTGTCCACTCGTACTCGCACCTGCGGCGGTAGGCGGTACGCAAGATGGCCAGTTCGCGCAGGTTCGCCGGGAGCGTCGAGCCGTAGAGCAGATGGACGTTGAAGCGCAGGAACACTCTGGCCAGCTTCGGATGGTGCACGAGCATCGCCAGTGCATTGCCTGCCTCGCGGGCGTTGCGGCGCTCCTCCGGCAACATCTGGGCCAGCGCCCGCTGCACGTCGGGTTCGTCCCAGTGGGACTCCGACAGCTCAGCTAGGCGCATGCTCACTCCTCGTTGATGAGAATTGCATTCTCATATTTGACCAACAGATTTCCATGTTCGGCCGGATTGGTCAACCGTCTGCCGTCCAAGCAGGTGGCGCGCTGCGCCGTAGCGGCTAGGGCGGCCGGGTTCACCGGCGTATCGGCGTCGCCGGTGGCGGGG
>NZ_JRMK01000206.1:0-5091 GCF_000972925.1 Mycobacterium sp. UM_Kg1
CCCGCTACACCCACATCGACCCGGCGCAACAGCAGGACGAGCTGACCACGCTGGTCGAACCCAAACCCGGTGAGCCGTTCGTGCTGCACCCCGGCGAGTTCGTGCTGGGCTCGACCCTGGAGTGCTGCACGCTGCCCGAAGACCTCGCCGGGCGGCTGGAGGGCAAATCCAGCCTCGGGCGACTGGGCCTGCTCACCCACTCCACCGCCGGATTCATCGATCCGGGCTTCTCCGGGCACATCACCTTGGAGCTGTCCAACGTGGCCAATCTGCCGATCACCCTGTGGCCGGGCATGAAGATCGGGCAGCTGTGTCTGCTGCGCCTGACCAGTCCGGCAGAACACCCTTACGGCAGTACACGCGTAGGGTCGAAATATCAGGGCCAGCGCGGGCCGACGCCGTCCCGCTCGTACCAGAACTTCATCAAGTCCGGGTAGCCCTCGGATAGCACGCCGCCCCGCGGCTGCGATGAAGCCGGTTTCGGCCAGCCCTGGTAGGGGTAAGGCCCGCATACCTGGCCGAGCAGCAGAAGGGGAGGTTGTCGTGGAGATCGTTCTTGGGGTGTCGGTGGCACCCTCGGCGGTCCGCATGGTGTTGGTGGAAGGCGAGAACGCCGACGGGCTCACCGTGGAACACGACGACTTCGAGATCCCCGACGGAACGCAAACCGCCACGCAACGGGCGGTGTCGGCGATCCTGGGCACCCATGAAGGTGCCCGCGAAGGGGGCTACCAGCTCAGCTCCACCGGCGTGACCTGGAGCAGCGAAGCTGAGGCGACGGCGCTGCGCGAGGCGCTGGCCGGCCGCAAGATCGAGAACGTGATGCTGGTGTCGGCGTTTTTGGCCGCTGCCGCGCTGGCGCAGTCGGTGGGAAGTGCCACCCGCTATGCCCGCACGGCCCTGCTGTTCGTCGAGCCCGACACCGCCACCCTGGCCGTCGTCAACTCCGATGACGGTTCGATCTCCGAGATCCACCGCCAGCCCCTGTCGCCCGACGACGACAGCGCGGTCGGCGAGATCACCGAACTGGCCGCCAACGCCCAGCGCCTGGAATCCCAGCCCGACGGACTGTTCGTCGTCGGCTCGGGCGTCAACGTGGCGATGATCAAACCGGAATTGGACAAAGCCACCGAGCTTCCGGTCAGCGTGCCGGAGGAACCGGACATGGCCCTGGCCCGCGGGGCTGCGCTGGCCAGCGCCCACGCCCCGCTGTTCTCGTGCTCCACCCGGGCGCAGGCCTGGGCGCAGGACCCGGGCACCGGCGAACTCGACCCCGCGCTGGCCGGCGCCTACGCCTATGCCGCAGCGCCCGGTATGGCCTACGGCGTCGAGGTGGACTACAACGCCACCGCCAACAACGAGCCGCTTGCCTACAGTGCGCTTCCCGATCTCGCCGACGATCCCGCCCTGGTCGACTCCCGGATGCTGGACTTCAGCACCGTTGTCCAGCCGCGGGAGCGCAAGCCGATGCTGGTCACCGGCGGAGTCGCGGCCCTGTTCGTGATCGGCGTGCTGGGTTTGGCGATCGCGTTGGCGGTGGGCATGCGGGCGGCCAACCAGGACCGGCCCGACGTGCGGGCCAATATCGTCACCCCGCAAAAGCCCGCGCCGGCGGCAGTGGTCACCCCTGCGCCTCCGCCTCCAGCGGCACCGCCCGCTCCGGCCGGACAGCCGGCTCCACCGCGTGCTCCGGTCCCTGCCGTCGAGGCGCCGGCCCCGCGGGCTCCGGCACCCTTGCCGGTGGCACCGGCACCGCCACCCCCGGCGCTTCCGCCGCCCCCTCCGGTGCTGCCACCCCCACCGCTTCCCAACCTGGGAATTCCGGGCCTGCCCGGCGGTCCGCCGCTGTTCGGCCCGCCCAAGGGCGGCCGCGGCGACGACGGCTGGGGACCCGGCCGCGGGCGGGGTCCCGGCGGCGGTGGGCCCGGTGGCGGGCACGGCCGCGGCGGCGGCGGGTTCCCGTTCCCGATACCCGGCCTGCGCTTCTGAGCGGGCGTTCACTTCCCCAGCGCTTGTAAGATGGGCTAAGAATCCGCTGGCAGTGGAGGAGGTGCGGTGGACATCGTCTTGGGGGTCTCGATGGCCCCGCCGTCGGTCCGCATGGTCCTGGTCGAAGGCGAACACGCCGGCGGGGGAACCGTCGACGAAGACGGCTTCGAGGTCCAGGCCGGCGACGCGAGGCTGCCCCACCAGGTTGTCTCCGCCATCCTGGGCACCCAAGAGAGTGCACGCGAGAGCGGCTACCGGCTGGCGGCCACCGGGGTGACCGTCACCGACCAGCTGCAGGCGGGTCGGTTGCGCGACGCCCTAGCCCAGCACCGCGTCGAAAACGTGATGCTGGTGTCGGCGTTCTTGGCGGCAGCCGCGCTGGCGCAGACCGTGGGCAGCTCGGTCGGCTACCAGCGGACCGCGCTGATGTTCGTCGAGCCCGACGGGGCAACCCTGGCGGTCGTCGACTCAGCGGACGGCTCGATCACCGAGGTGCAGAAGGTGACGCTGCCGCCCGATGACGCCGCCGCGAAAGGCGAGCTGACCCGGCTGGCCGCAGAAGCCGGCCGCTTGGCCTCGCAGCCCGAGGGTTTGTTCGTCGTCGGCTCCGGCGTCAACATCGGCGTGGTCAAGCCCGCACTGGATGCGGCCAGCGCACTGCCGGTCAGCGTGCCCGAGGAGCCGGAGACCGCGTTGGCCCGCGGCGCGGCGCTGGCCAGCGCGCAAACGCCGCAATTCGACTCCTCGACGTCGGCGCTGGCCTGGGCCCGCGACCCGGGCACCGGCATGATCGACCCCGAGCTCGTCGCACTGGCGTATGCCTACCCCGCCGACTACGACGCCACGGTGGGTGAGTACGCCCTGGCCTACAGCGCAGTTCCCGACGATGCCCCCAGCGGCTACCTGGACCTCGGCGCAGACCCCCTCGACGGCGCCGTGCTCGATGCCGACGACAGCTCCCCGCCGAGTTCGGCGCTCGGGGTCGTCGACGAGCGTGAGCCCCTGCTGCGGCGCAGGCCATTCCTGCTGGCCGGCAGCGGCCTCGCCGCGTTCTTCGTGGTCGGGGTCTCCAGCTTGGCGGTGGCTCTGGCGGTCAGCATCCGGCCCACCGCCGCCGACCATCCGGCCCCCAGTGGGCACATCATCGCGCCGACCCAGCAGGCACCCGCCCCGGCGCCCGCACCCGAAATGGCGCCCCTGCCGGCGCCCGAGCCGCCGGCCGCCCAGGTTCCGGTGGCTCAGCCGGTGCCCGCTCCGGCGGCTCCGGCGCCCGTTCCGGCGGCCCCGGCTCCGGCAGCGCCGGCGCCCGCCCCGGCTGCTCCGGCCCCCGCCCCGGTGGCTCCCGTACCGGTTCCGGTACCCATCCCGGTGCAGGTTCCGGCGCCGGTCGAGGTTCCGGCCCCCGCCGCGCCGGTGCCCGCCCCGCAGATCCAGCAACCCGAGCTGCCGCCGCTCTTTCGGCCGCCCACCCAAAAGCCCTCCACCAGCGGCGGCAATCCGTCCTGGCTTCCCGACAACGATGGTGGCGGCAAGAAGGGCGGTAACCCGTCGTGGCTGCCGGACAACGACGGTGGCGGGAAGAAGGGCGGTAACCCGTCGTGGCTGCCGGATAACGACAGTGGTGGCGGCAAGAAGGGTGGAAACCCGTCGCCATGGCTGCCGGGAATCGGCACTAACGGCGGCGGGAACAATCCCTGGATCCCGGGGCTGGGGGGCGGGAGCAACGCCCCCGGTGGCGGCAGCGGCTCCTGGTTCCCCGGCTTCGGCGGGGGCGGCCAGGGCAGCGGCGGCAACGGTGGCGGCTGGCCCTTCTGAGCAGGCGCAGAATCCACTAGCCTGACGCCGTGGACTACGCCGCAGCACTGCTCGATGAGACCCGCGGATTCGGCGAGCTGATCCGCGCCGGTGATCCCCAGCTGGCGGTCCCGACGTGTCCGGGGTGGAACCTCAACCAACTCTTCCGGCACTATGGCCGCGGAAACCGTTGGGCCGCACAGATCATCGCTGACCGGATGGACCATCCGCTGGATCCGCGAGACGTCGCCGGCGGCAAGCCCCCCGCCGAGCCCGACGCCGCCATCGCGTGGCTCCACGACGGGGCGCAACTGGTCCTGGACGCGGTCGCCCAGACGGGGCCGGACACGCCGGTCTGGACGTTCACCGGCCCGCGCCCCGCCTCGTGGTGGGTGCGCCGCCGACTGCACGAGGCCACCGTGCACCGCGCGGACGCCGCGCTGGCACTCGGTGATGCCTTCAAAGACTTCACGTTGTCTGCGGAGTTGGCCGCCGACGGGATCAGCGAGCTGCTGGATCTGACTCCGGCCCTGCTGGCGCGCAACGGCCAGACATCGGGGCTTGCCGAGGGCCAGAGCGTTCACCTGCACGCCACCGACGAAGGCCTCGGAGCCGCGGGGGAATGGACGATCAGCAGGCCGGTCGGCACCGACACGGTCAGCTGGTCGCACGACCATGGCAAAGGTTCGGTGGCACTGCGGGGTTCGGCCCTCGAGCTGTTTCTGGCGGTCACGCGCCGGGTCGCAGTCGCCGAGACCGGCGTCGCGGTCTTCGGCGACGCTGCGGTGTGGGAGAACTGGATCGACCACACCGTCTTCTGATCGGGCGGTAACTTGGGCGACCATGAGCACATCGGAGATCGCAACGGTACTTGCCTGGCACGACGCCCTGGCCGCCGGTGATCTGGACACGCTGGAACAACTGTCCAGCGACGATATCGAGTTGGCCGACGCCGACGGCGCCGGTCAGGGGCTTGAGGCATTGCGCCAGTGGGCCGCGTCAGTCGAGGTCAACGCTGGTATCGGCCGGATGTACTTCCATGACGGGGTGGTCGTGGCCGAACTGACCCCGGCGGGTGGCGGCGTGGCCCAAGCGGTCGCCTTCCGGGTGGTGCACGATCACGTCACCGCGGTGTTTCGCCACCAGGACCTGGAAGAGGCCCTGGCGGCGACGGAGCTCACCGAGGGCGATCGGGTCGATTAAGCCCCGGCAGGGATCGGCTTCACCCGGCTCCGCCGCGTTCGCGATCCCCGCTGGGACTCGGGCGGGGATCCGCTTCACCCGGCTCCGCCGCGTTCGCGATCCCCG
>NZ_JRMK01000207.1:0-5067 GCF_000972925.1 Mycobacterium sp. UM_Kg1
CACGCGGCGGGCGCTGCGGAAGGCGTTCGGCGGGGGCGCGGAGATCTTCACGGCAGGTTGGGCCGCCGAACCCGGTTACCATTTTGGGAACCCTTACCTGTACCGCCTGTTCAAGTGGGCGCATAAATTTTTACCGGCAGCGCTGCAGCCGACACTCCTCATTTACATCAGAAAATACTGAGTGGTTAGAGTAATTAACTGATATCTGCGATCATCGGTGCCATCGGCTCTCCGCCCAGATTTCAGTGAATCCAATCCGTGAATCCGTCAGGCCGTGCTTCAAGGATATTTCGAATGTCGCGTAGGGTCCTGCCCAGTCGGCGATGCGATGATCCCGGACTATCTCCTGTCGGCCGTCTGGTAGATCGATGACTGCCCGCTCGCCCCGCAGTTCGACCTGGGTCTGGTGGACGTGCTTGCCGTCCTGTTCGAGCGGCACACCGAAGTCCTGCCATCGCAGCGTTTGCAGCCCGTCCGGTGCCGGCCGATCGGGTGCCCAGACACCGAAGGTCCACAGGTTTGCTGCGATGACCAAATGCACTGGAAATCCCGGGTATAGCGGATGCTGCGAGACCAGCAGTGCCATCGCGCCGGGAGTTCCGCCCCGCGGGGTGAACGTCCAGCGCGCGCCGATGGTCGTGATTGGCGCACCCAGGCTCGCCGACGTGTAGTAGCCGGCCGCGCAGCCGTCTACCGTGGACTCGTTCGTCAGCTTGCCGCCCACGACCTTCAGTTCGGTGGACGTGTCATCGGGCGGGTTGGTTGTCCGCAGGGCTGGGCCGGGGCCGAAGTTCTCCGGTGCCGGACCGTCTGGAAGGACTTCGAAGTTCAACCGTGCCGCGACGGCGACGTTACGGTCGCTCATTGGTGACCGTGTGTTCTCGTCGGAGGCGCGACAGCCTGAATTACACGCATCAGCGGTCCTTTCCGTCCGATGATAATCACCGCGACAAGGAACCGCCATAAACAAGTGTGTTCCCTAAACTGTTGGCGACCGTTAGCATATATCGGGATGAGAATCGTCATCGACAATGTTTCACCGGGGGACTCCACGTCGGCCGGCGCTATCGGCGGCATGCGGACGTATCTCGAGAGCCTGCTGACGGCGATGTTGCGGGTCGCCCCGCAGCATCGCTTCGTACTTCTGACGCCGGAGTGGAACGCCTCCTTCGACCTGTCGCCCGATCCGAACCTGGAGGTTGTGCGGTTGCGCTCGGTGCCGCGCACCCGACTGAGGCGGGTTCTCTACGAACGGACCCGCTACCCGTCGGCGATCCGTCGGACGAATGGTGATGTCTACCTGGGTATCTGCAACACCCTGCCGCCACGCCTCCGGATGCCGTCGGCGGTGGTGGTTCAGTCGACACAGTTCAAGTTCGTCCCGGAGTCCTATGGCTTCCTGCAGCGGAACTACCTGCGCTGGGGGGTGGCCAACGCGGTGCGCCGGGCCGATGCCGTCATCACCGTATCGGAGCATTCCCGACAGGACGTGATCCGTTGGCTCGGTGTGGATCCCGGGAAAGTCCACGCGGTCCACCACGGCCTGATTTTCACCCCGAACGACAACCACCGTCCGGCGCCGGAGGCCGCACGGCCATACATCCTGTGCGTCGGGGCGTTCTACCCCTACAAGAACGTCGTTCGCCTCATCGAGGCATTCAGCATCCTGAGGCAGGACGGTTTGCCCCACGACCTGGTGATCGTCGGCAGCGACACCCCGGGAATGTCGCGCGATGATCTGGCCCGCCACGCCATGGCTTTCGGGGTGGCCGACGCGGTCCGGCTGCCGGGGCGAGTGCCGCGGGACGACTTGGAGGATCTCTACACCGGTGCCGATGTCTTCGTCATGCCGTCCCTTTACGAGACATTCGGACATCCGGTGCTCGAGGCGATGGCGCTGGGATGTCCGGTGGTGGCGGCCCGCGCCTCCAGCCTTCCTGAGGTCGTGGGTGACGCCGCCGAGCTGGTAGATCCCACGAGTGCGGAGTCCATCGCCCGTGGGCTGGTCGACGTCGTCACCGTTCCCGGTCGCCGAGCGCAGCTGGTGAGCTTGGGGAAAGCCCGATTGAACGCGTTCTCGTGGACGACGACCGCCGAAAAGACATTGGAAGTCCTGGAAAAGATCGCGGCTCAGCGCAATGTCGAGTGTTGAGGCACGCCGGCAGAAGGCCGGGCGATGAGAGCCTTCGTGACAGGCGGGGCGGGCTTCATCGGCAGCAGCCTGGTGGACCGGTTACTGCAGCGCGGAGACGACGTCGTGGCTTACGACAACCTGTCCACCGGCATCGACGAGTTCCTGGCCGAGGCCAGGAAGTCTGCGAGCTTTACCTTCGTGCAGGGCGACGTGCTGGACGAGGAAACCCTGGCGCGGGCCATGAGCGGTGTGGACATTGTCTTTCACCTGGCCGCCAATGCCGATGTGCGCTTCGGCACCCGGCATCCCCGCAAGGACCTGGAGCAGAACACCATCGCGACCTACAACGTCCTGGAGGCCATGCGCGGCAACGGAATCCAGAAGATCGTCTTCAGCTCCACCGGATCTGTCTACGGGGAGGCCGCGGTGATCCCCACGCCCGAGACCTGTCCGTTTCCGGTGCAGACCTCGCTCTACGCCGCCTCCAAGCTCGCCGGCGAGGGCTTGATCTCGGCGTTTTGTGAAGGCTTCGGTTTCCAGGCCTGGATTTTCCGCTTTGTCTCGATCCTGGGCGAACGGTATACCCACGGCCACGTGTTCGACTTCTACAGATGCCTGCTGGAGAACCCCGGTGAACTGCCGGTCCTGGGCGACGGCAAGCAGCGGAAGTCCTACCTCTACATCCAAGACTGCATCTCGGCAATCTTCACGGCGCTGCAGAAGGCACGCGACAACGTCAATGTCTTCAACCTGGGCGCAGACGAGTACTGCGAGGTGGATGACTCCATCGGCTGGATCACGGAGTCCCTGGGCGTGTCGCCCAGGCGCCTGTACGCCGGCGGCGACCGCGGATGGGTCGGCGACAATCCGTTCATCTTCCTGGACACCAACAGAATTCGCTCACTGGGCTGGACGCCCACGCTCACCATCCGGGAGGCCGTCCTGCGCACCCTGACCTATCTGGAGGACAATCGCTGGTTGCTGGAGAGGCGCTCGTCGTGACGACGGGCCGGCCGGGGATGTCGCGATGAAGCTGGACGGCCGGGCGGCCGTGGTGACCGGCGGCAGCCAGGGCCTGGGGCTGGCGGTTGCGGGCGCCTTCGCGGCCGAGGGGGCCGACGTATTGATCTGCGGCCGTGGCGAAGAAGCCCTGGACAAGGCGCGTGGGCAACTGTCGGCATGCACCCGCACCGGCCGCAGGGTGGTGGCTGCCGTGGCGGATGTGTCCCGGCCGGAGGATTCCGAGCGCTTGGTGAGTAGTGCCCTCGACGCTTTCGGAAGGCTGGATGTTCTGGTCAACAACGCGGGCGTGTATGGGCCGATGGGCCTGCTCGAAGATGTGGACTGGGGCGAGTGGGCCCGGGCACTCGAGATCAACCTGCTGGGCACCGTGCTGCCCTGCCGGGCTGCATTGCCGCACATGAAGAATGCTGGGCACGGCAAGATCATCAATCTGTCCGGCGGTGGAGCCACGGCGCCGATGCCGCGCATCAGTGCCTACGCCGCGTCCAAGGCCGCGGTGGTCCGGTTCACCGAGACCCTGGCCGAGGAGGTCCGGCAGGACGGCATCGACGTGAACGCCGTGGCACCGGGAGCCCTCAACACGCGTCTGTTGGAGCAAGTCCTGTCCGCCGGGGCGCAACGGGTGGGAGCCGATTACTACGAGAAGTCGGTGAGGCAGAAGCAGCAGGGTGGGGCGTCGATGGACTCGGCCGCGGCGCTGTGCGTCTTCCTGGCGTCCGCGCGCTCCGGCGGACTGACCGGCAAGCTGATCAGCGCCGTGTGGGATCCGTGGGAGACCCTGCCCGCACATGCGACGGCGTTGGCCAAGAGCGACATCTACACGCTGCGTCGCATCGTGCCGAAAGACCGCGGCGAGGACTGGGGCTGAGATGGACGTTGCGATCGTCGGCTGTGGACTGATCGGGCACAAGCGCGCGAAGCTGCTGGGCGCCCATCGACTCGCCGCCGCTGTGGACGCCGATCTCGGAAGGGCCCGGGCGCTGGCAGCGCTGCACCCCGGGGCCACCGCATCTACCGATTGGCGTGCCGCGGTCGCTCGCGCGGACGTCGACGCGGTGCTGGTGTCCACGCCCCACCACCTCCTGGCGGCGGTCGCCACCGCCGCGGCGGAGGAAGGCAAGCACGTTCTGGTCGAGAAGCCGGGCGCGCGCAGCGCCGCAGAACTGGCGCCCCTGGTGGAGGCAGCCCAGCGCAACCGGGTCGTCGTCAAGGTCGGCTTCAATCACCGGTTCCACCCCGCATTCCGCAAGGCGCGGGAGTACGTGGACGGTGGCGCCGTGGGGGATCTGATGTTCGTGCGCGGGCGCTACGGCCACGGCGGTCGGGTGGGCTACGACCGGGAATGGCGCGCGGATCCCCGCATTGCGGGTGGGGGTGAGCTGCTGGACCAGGGGATGCACCTGATCGACCTGTCACGGTGGTTTCTGGGCGATTTCGCCCGGGTGGAGGGCTTCACCCACACCTACTTCTGGGACATGCCCGTCGATGACAACGGCTTCATGGCGCTGCGCACCGCGGCGCAGCAGATGGCCTGGCTGCACGTCAGCTGGACGGAGTGGAAGAACACCTTCTCGTTCGAGTTGTACGGCAAGACGGGCAAGCTGCACGTGGAGGGCCTGGGTGGCAGCTACGGCACCGAGCGGCTGTCCTATTACCGGATGTCGCCGGAGATGGGGCCGCCCGAGACGGTCATCCATGAGTACCCGGGCCCCGATGAGTCCTGGGCGCTGGAATTCGCAGCGTTTACCCGCTCTATCTCGATGGGCGAGGCCCAATGCGGGGGGTTGGACGACGCCGTGAAGGCATTGGACGTGGTCGACACCATCTACCGAGCGAGCAAGCCGTGATCATCAGCCGCAGTCCCCTGCGTATCTCCCTCGGCGGCGGTGGTACCGACCTGCCGTCGTATT
>NZ_JRMK01000208.1:0-5025 GCF_000972925.1 Mycobacterium sp. UM_Kg1
GACGACGGCCGACGCGTCGTGGCTGCGTTTCGGCGAGCGGCCAAAGATCATGGACTGAGTCAACCGACAATGGTGCCATTAGTCAATGGCAATGTGGGCAGCCGTGCCCGGCCGCGGGGGACGGGCACGGCTGTCGCACCACAAGCGGGGCTAGGTGAACAGCCCGGTCAGCCAGTCCAGGTCGAACAGGTTGGCGTCCGCCACGGTGATACCCGGGTCGATGTCGACGTCGGCCACCGGAATGGTGGAGGTCAACGCGTTACCGATCATCTCGGGCAGCTTGTCGAACAGGTAGGCGAAGGTGCCGTTCGCGGTGAGCAGGCCCTCCCACGGCGCCCGCGGAACGCCGCCGTCCTCGTCCCACACGATGTAGCCGTTGAGCAGTGCGTCGAACGGGTCCTGCGGCGGGTTGCCCGGGTTGATGGTCAGGTTCTCGGCCAGCGCGAACTGGAAGCCCAGGAACGGCTCCCAGATGGACTTGGCGGCGCTCTTCCAGAAGGCGAAGTCGTCGAACACGTCCTGCAGGTTGGTCCAGACCTGGCTCAGATCGGTGCCGATGCCGAGGATTCCGGTGACCTCTTCGCCTCCGGCCACGTGGTTGAACAGCGGCTGGAAGATGTACTGCGCGCCGAAGACCAGGTCCCAGTTGATCAGGTTCCAGGCGTGGGTGACGTCACCGACCTTGAGGAACTCGATGATCTCCGGGAGGGTGTTCTCCAGTCCGCGAATCGGGCCGATACCCGACCACATGCCCTCGATGCCGTCCCACGAGCCCTGCAGGCTGTCGCGGGCGACGTCGCCGTAGTAGCTGCCGAGCTCACCGATGGCCGAGAAGATCGGGTTCGGGCCCGAGAGCAGGTCCGCCAGGTAGTCCAGGTTCTCCGCCGTGGTGGCGGTGAGCTCGATCGCGGGTTGGTGGGCACCGACCGACGCCAGCGGTGCGACCGGGTTCACCGCGATCACGCCGGCGCCGGCCAGGGCGATGCCGGCGGCCAGGAGGCCCCCGGTCTGTGCGGTGCCGCGTTCTGCGGCGGCAAAGGCGAGTTGCATTGCTATCTCCTAAGTTTCACCTCAACTGAGGCGAGGCTGGTTCTGTGGGTACTGCGGCGCCAACGTAACCAGACACCTAAGAGTTAGGCAAGGCTTTCCTAAGTGTGTTACCCATCACAAAGTAGGGCAAGGCTAACCTTACTTACCTCGATCGTGTAGCGTCGCTCGGCATGAGTTCGTCGCCTTCTGATGCCATCGGTGTCGCGCTGCGCGAGATCCTGCGTGACGACCTGAACGTCGACCTCAACCGGGTGACGCCGGATTCGCGGCTGGTCGATGACGTCGGCCTGGATTCGGTGGCGTTCGCGATCGGCATGGTGGCCATCGAAGACCGGCTGGGCGTGGCGCTGTCCGAAGAAGACCTGTTGACCTGCGACACGGTCGGGGATCTCGAGGCCGCCATCCGGGCGAAAGCCCCCGCCGACGCGTGAGCGTGCTCGCGCAAGCCCTGAGCCGGGCGATGACCGGCTCGGCGCATGACTTGGTGGTCTTCGACACCGACTCCGGCGCATGGCAGCGGCACCCCTGGCAGCAGGTGCACGCCCGCGCGGAGAGCATCGCGGCCCAGATCCTCGACGGCGACGCGGACGGGGCGGTGGGGCTGGTCGGAGAACCGACCGCCGACCTGGTCGCCGCCATCCAGGGCGCGTGGCTGGCCGGCCGCAGCGTGTCGATCCTGCCCGGGCCGGTCCGCGGCGCCGACCCGGCGCAGTGGGCGCAGGCGACGCTGGATCGCTTCCAGGGTGTCGGTGTCGCGACAGTGCTCAGCCACGGCCAGGTGTTTGACCTGTTGCGGGCAGCCGAGTCCGTCCCTGTGGCGGTGGCTGACGTCGCCGTGGCTGCCGCAGCCGGCCGCACCGTCACGCCGGTCGCCGCGAACGCCGACACCCCCGCGGTGTTGCAGGGCACTGCCGGGTCCACCGGTACCCCGCGTACCGCCCAGCTCTCGCCGGCCGCCGTGCTGGCCAATGTCGCCGGGCTGAGCAGCCACGTCGATGTCGACCCGGCGAACGATGTGGGTTGCAGCTGGCTGCCGCTCTATCACGACATGGGGCTGACCTTCCTGCTCAGCGCGGCGCTGACCGGCTCGGAGCAGTGGTTGGCGCCCACCGCCGCGTTCGCCGCCTCGCCGTTTCGGTGGCTGTCGTGGCTGCATGACAGCCGCGCCACCATGACCGCGGCCCCCAACTTCGCCTACAGCGTGATCGGCAAATACGCCCGACGCGTCCCCGAAGTGGATCTGGGCCGGCTGCGGGTCGCCATCAACGGCGGCGAACCCGTCGACTGTGAAGGGCTGCAACGATTCGTCACCGAACTCGCCAAGTTCGGCCTGGACCCCGGTGCGCTCATGCCGTCCTACGGCCTGGCCGAGGCCACCTGCGCGGTGACGGCGCCGCGGCCCGGCACCGGTCTGCAGTACGACGAACTGACCGGCCCCGTCGGCGAGGGCGTGGCGACCGTCCGCCGGCATGCGGTGCTGGGAGAACCGATCCCCGGGATGCAGGTCCGGATCCGCCCGGTGGCGCAGCACCACGAGGAGGGGCCGCAGCGCGACGTCGGCGAGGTCGAGATCCGCGGAACGTCGATGATGTCGGGCTACCTCGGCCAGGCCACCCTGGCCCCGGGTGAGTGGTTTCCCACCGGGGACCTCGGCTATCTCACCGACGCGGGTCTGGTGGTCTGCGGACGGGCCAAGGAGATCATCACGATCGCCGGGCGCAACGTGTTCCCCACCGAGATCGAGCGGGTCGCGGCTGAAGTGCGTGGGGTCCGGGAGGGTGCGGTGGTGGCGGTCGGCACCGACGGAATCCGCCCCGGACTGGTGATCGCCGCGGAGTTCCGCGGCCGCGACGAGGCCGGTGCGCGTGCCGACCTGATCTCCCGGGTGGCATCGCAGTGCGGGGTGGTGCCCGCCGATGTGGTGTTCCTGGCCCCGGGATCGCTACCCCGGACGTCATCGGGGAAGCTGCGGCGCCTGGACGTCAAACGGAACCTGGAGGCCATGAAGTGACCGCCGCTGTCGACAGCTACCGCGCCCTGCTGGATCAGGTGTTCGACCAGCAGGTGGTGGACTGGACCGCGCAGGCCGAAGCCACCGAGCGTTTTCCGCGCGCTCTGATCGAGCATTTGGGCCGCAGCGGGGTATTCGCGCAGAAGTGGAGCAACGG
The DNA here is from genome assembly GCF_000972925.1 of Mycobacterium sp. UM_Kg1. Classification (NCBI taxonomy): domain Bacteria; kingdom Bacillati; phylum Actinomycetota; class Actinomycetes; order Mycobacteriales; family Mycobacteriaceae; genus Mycobacterium; species Mycobacterium sp. UM_Kg1. Next base: position 3,219 of record NZ_JRMK01000208.1, read on the forward strand.
CCAGCATCCCGACGTCGCCAAGCTGGTGGCCCTGGCATTCAAACTGGGCCACCTGCGGTCGGCCGGTATTGGGGTCGGGGTGAGCCTGCACGACTCGGCGATCGCGATCCTGCGCCGATTCGGGCGATCGGAGTATCTGCAGAACATCTGCGCGCAGGCCATCGCCGGCCAGGCGGTGCTCTGTATCGGCGCATCGGAGGAGTCCGGCGGTTCGGACCTGCAGATCGTCGAGACCGAAGTGCGTTCGGTGCGTGACGGTTACGAAGTGCGCGGCCGCAAGAAGTTCGTGTCCCTGTCACCGATCGCCGACCACATCATCGTGGTGGCTCGCGGTGTGGACCACGATGAGAACAGCCGGCACGGCAATGTCTGTGTGATCGCGGTCCCGATTTCCCAAGTGCACGTCAACGAGCCCTATCGCAAGGTGGGGGCCGGGCCGCTGGACACCGCCGCGGTCGATATCGACACCTGGGTGCCCGCCGACGCCCTGATCGCCCGCCCGGGCACCGGTTTGGCCGCCATTTCCTGGGGCCTGGCGCATGAGCGCATGTCGATCGCGGGACAGGTCGCGGCGTCGTGCCAGCTGGTGCTCGGTCTGACCCATGCGCGGATGATGCGCCGCCGGCAGTTCGGTGCAACCCTGTTCGAACATCAGGCGCTGCGGATGCGGGTGGCTGACCTGCAGGCCCGCGTGGACATGGTTCGCCACGCGCTCAACGGCATTGCCGCCGAAGGAAAGCTCGATCTGCGTGCCGCCGCGGCCATGAAAGTCACCGCGGCCCGCCTCGGCGAAGAGGTGTTCTCCGAATGCATGCACATCTTCGGGGGGTCGGGCTACCTGGTCGATGAGACACCGATCGGGCGCTGGTGGCGCGACATGAAGCTGGCCCGGGTGGGTGGCGGAACCGATGAGGTGCTCTGGGAATTGGTCGCGGCCGGAATGCGCCCGGACTACGACGGCTACGCCGAGTTGTTCGAGAGCGGGTCGTCGTCGGGGTAGCGCAGTACGGCGTAGAGCGCCATCCGGCGATAGCCCATGTCGTGTTCACCGAGGAAGGTGCCGCCGACATACTCGGCCAGCCGGCGCATGGCCGTGTTGCGGTACTCGGGTTCGAACATCATGCGCCGGCACTGTGGTTCGAGCTCGAACACGCTTTTCATCCCCCGCGGCAACAGGATCGCCGCGAATCCCCGATTGACCGCCGCGAGGTCGGCCACCGCCCCGTGCATGCCCAGATCGTAGGGGTGGGCGGAGTAGTACTTGGCGATGGAATCCTTTGACGCTCGGTACAATTCGATGTAGCCGCTGTCTTGTCCGTGCCGGCTGACGATCAAGGGGCGGGTGAAGCTGCCGGCGACGAGGGCGCTCAGGTAGGCGTGCCAGCGCTCCGGCGGCCAGGCGGACTCCCACGTCTGCGCCAGATGTGGCCGGTTCATCCACTCGGAGACCATCTCGGCGTCGGCATCGGGGTCGGCTACCCGGATGGAGTAGGGGGCGGCCAGAACCGGAATCGGCGGTGCCGGAACGCGGCGAACCTCGTCGGGGATGTCCGCGAGCTCACGGGGCACAATGTTGGCGGCGTCAGTCATAACGAACGGTCAGCCTACCCGAGCGCCCGTCCGTCAAAGTGAGGCTAGGGTAACCTAGGTTCGAAGTGGCGGCGGGCGCTGCGCCCGGCTCCGCGGGGGTGGGCCACCGTTGGCGAAAGGACCGTGATGGCGCGCGGCGTACAGGGTGCGATTCTGCGAGGTTTCGGCGCCCGCGACCACACCGTAACGGTGCTCGAGCTGTCTCTTATACACATCT
>NZ_JRMK01000209.1:0-4996 GCF_000972925.1 Mycobacterium sp. UM_Kg1
CCCCGACCGACTCACGCCCGAACCGCCGTTGGTGATCGAACGCAGCCGTTCGCCCGCGGTGCAGCGCCCGCTCCGGGTCGACGAACTGATCCACCAGCCAGGCGCCCCACATCGTGCTGATCGGCACGTTCCGGAAGGTGAGCAACGCGATGATCGCCACAACCACGGCCACCCCGACACCCGTCCACCAGACGTAGTCGGCAACGGTCGGGTCGCCGGGCCATCGACCGGCGAGCACCAATATCCCCACATCGATGAGGAAGACCGCGGTGAGCCGCAGCCAGGACAGGTTCAACCCTAATGCGCGCTGTGCCTTCATCGGTTCCTTGCCGATCGTCGCAATGCTGCCACTCCAAGTGCCACGCCTGCCGCCGCGAGCGCCGCCAACAACCCGGCGCCGGCCACCCAGGCCGGTGTCATATCCCGCTCGGGGGGCATCGGCGGCACCTCCAGGGGTGCCGACAGCCGCTCCGGTGGCTGCGACGCCACGTCGGGAACGTCCCAGGTCAATGCTGCCACCGGGTCGACGATGCCGTACCCGACCACGTTGTCGACCCCCCGTGCCGGTGGTCGTGCGGTCCGGATCAGCCGGTTGATCACCTGGTGCGCCGACAACTCCGGGTACTTTGCCCGCACCAGGGCCGCCACGCCGGAGACGATTGCCGTGGAGAAACTGGTGCCCGACGGGACCAGCAGCGAGTTCTCCGGGCCGTCGACCGCGTTCATCAACCCGTCGTCGCGCGGCGAGAGCCCTTCGATGTCGGTCCCCGGAGCGGCGATCGACACCCACGGGCCGGCGACGCTCGTCTTGCTCAGCGGGGCACCCGCCGAGTCGACCGCACCGACGGTCAGCACATATTCGTCAAACCAGGCGGGCGTCACCACGGTGTTGACCCCGTTCCAGTCGCGGGGGTCGTCGGGACGCATCGCGTTATAGGTGGGGTTCTGTTTGCAGTCCCGCCAGCTGACGTCACCGGCGGCGGCCACGATCACCACGTTCTTCTCGACCGCGGCGTAGCGCACCGCAGCGCCCAGATCGGCCTGGTCGAGCATGGTCCGGACGTTCATGCAGATCGCCTGGGAGATGTTGATGACCTGCGCACCCATGTTGGCGGCGTGAACGATCGCCCGGGCCATGGTTCGCAGGCCTTCGTTCTTCTCCCGCAACTGCGGGTCCTGTCCGGCCCCGAACGGCTCTTTGGGACCGAAGGCCGCACTGTACTGGCGAATCGAGATCAGCTGCACGTCCGGGGCGATCCCGCTGAAGGCGTCCGGTGCCCCGCCCGGCGGCGGTGCGCTCGGCGCGTGGAAATCGACCGGCGCGGTCCGCGCCTTACCGGAGAAACTCGCCGACCGCGCCACGCCGGCACCGCCGTCACGCGGGATGTGAGCCGACGAAGCTGCCGCGCCGGGTCCCGGAGCCGGACCGGCTGGAGCGGGCGGCGGCCCGGGTACGGGCAACGCCGGTCCCGGTGGGGGCGGCGGGAATGGCCCCTGAGCCGGCCCCTCGCCCTCCGTGGGCGGCGGCGCCGGGGGCGCCTCGGGCGGCGGGAGCACCAGGATCGTCGTCGCCGGCGACGGGGTCGGTGGCGGCGGCTCGTTGGTGGGTACCGACGGCGGACGGCGGGTCTGCCGTGGCGGCGGCAACGGGGTGACCCCGTTGTCGGGCATGGCGGCGATCAACGACGCCACCAACGTTCCGTGCGCATCGCAGTCCGACAGCCCGTCACCGCCGGCCATCACGTAGTCGCCGCCGGGGATCAGGTTCGGCAGCCGTGGATGGGGGGTCACCCCGGTGTCGATGACGGCGACGGTGACCCCGCCGCCGCGACCGAACTTCCAGGCCTCCGGCAGGTTCAGCATGTCCATATAGGCCGGCTGGACGCGGAAGTCGGTGTTCGGCAACACCCCGACCTCGGTGCAGTACGCGGTCTGCCGCATGGTCTGCGGCGGTCCCGGTGTGCCGTCGGGCGGCAACGCGCCCGGGTCGATCCCCGGCCGCTCGATCGCGCCGGCGGCGGGCAGGCCCGCCAGCGAGCCACTCGCCGCCATGATCATCGCGGCGGCGGCCGCCGCGGTGCGCTGCAGCCGGCGCACGCCCCTACCGGTACCGGATCGCTTCATAGGTATTCATCAACCACAGCGCCAGCGGGAACAAGGGCATCAGGCACAGGTATTCGATCCACTCGACGAACTTGCGGAACAGCGGGCTGTAGATCCGGTTCGGCACGATCACCGCCGAGAGCAGCCCGAACATCGGCACGAGCACCAGCACGGCCACGCCGACCACCACGGTCGTCGCTGTCCACTGCTGCACCACGAAGCGCACCACCACGGCCGCGACGATCACCAGGCCGGTCAGGGTCACCGTGACCGCCTGCAGGCGGTCCCGGAAGGAACGGCCGCGCAGCACCAGGAATCCCGCGGTCAGGGCGGCCAGCAGCAGCGGCAGCCACGACCGGTCGGAGTGCGGGTCGCACAGGCCGGTGATGCAGACCACCATCAGCACGCCCAGCCCGGTCAGCAAGCCGGTCAGAAACGACCGCGCCCGCTCTGCCCGCAGCACGACCTCGCGTACCGACTCCGGCCCCTCCAGCGAGGGCGGAGCGTCGGGCGAGGTCACCACCGTGGTGGGCAGGTCCGGCCGGGCCTCGAAAACCCAGCGACTGGTGGCCGAGGGAAAGACCGGCAGCCGCAGCCCGGCCAGCCACCGCGACAGCGACGGCGAACTCTGGTAGGCCAGCACGCAGGCCAGGTAGATGCAGGTCATGAGGGTCACTGCGCCGGTCAGGAACAGCATCCGCAGTACACCGGCGAACATGGCGGCCGCACTGATGACAGCGACCGCCGAGTAGGCGGCCAGCTGCCGTCCGGTGAGCCGGATGACCGCCAATGCGGCGATACCGGCCACGCCGAACCCCAGCGCCGCCTGCGCGGCGCCCACGTCTCCGGGCACCGCTGCCGCGGCCGCCACCACCAGGGGCACCAGACCGGTGGCCAGCAGGATGTCGCCGACCCGACGGTCGGAGGCGTTGCGCGCCTGCATCAGGATCAGGCCGGCGGCGATCAGCACCAAAAAGGCCAGGCCCGCACTGAATCCGGCGGTCAGCCAGGAGTTGTGCTGCACCCGCCATCCGGCGAGCAGCCCGGTGGCCAGCAGCACACCGGCGGACATCGTCGCGACCCCGACGCCAACTGCCGTCGCCGTGTCGACCGGGGCGAAGCGCTTCGCCAGATTGACCGCCACCGCGGTCGAGATGTGCTCGATGACCGGTGAGCGCCGCTCCACGTCTTCGATGAAGCGCAGCCACAGCCGGTCGCCGTCGTAGACCTCTTGCTCGGTCAGCGACTGGTTGGGCCGCAGCACCGTGCCGTCGACCAGGCTGAGCACCCAACGGCCACGACCCTCGGCCGCCAGGACGGGTTCCTCGAGCTCCGCAAGCCGCCCGTTGATCACCTTCAGCAGCGGGTCCAGCATCACCGACACCGGAGCGTCGGCGTCGAGCAGCGTGCCGATCTGTACGCCGTCGCCGGCCATCACTCCGACCACCACCGACCGGGGCCCCGTCGGCGCGAGGTCGCCCGCCTGACCGGACTCGATCGCCGCGGTCATGGTTTCACCACCAGATCGGATAATGAAGTAGTACCCATAAGTGCCGCCTCGCAATGTGTCATTTTCAAATCAATCCAATTCTAAGGGCACTTCATACCATTGGCACGAACGCGTTTAACCCGCGGTTTTTTCTCGCGTCACTTGGCATTCGGCGCCGCCCGGGCCGCTAGACCCGCCGATGCGTTTTCCAGGCGCCGTAGGGCAGGGTGTCCAACACCGTTTTGACTCCGACCTGGACAAGCTGCGGGGTCGCCGGGCAGATCGCCAGCCACGCTTCGCCCGAGCCGGCGGTGCGCGCCTGCTGATACAGCGCGATCCGGCCGCCCGAGCCGTCTTTGAGGGAAAGCACCGAAGCGCTGGGCCCCTTCGCGTCGTCGCGATATTGCCGCGCGTAGACCGCGGCCTCTGCCGCCGGTTCCGACAATGCCTGTCCCAGGGCGGCCACGGTCGCGGCGCTGATACCCATCCGGCGCAGGTCTCCCCCGGTGAAAATGTTGAAACCGGAGTCCTGCCAGCTCTGGGTCGCCTCGAGCATTTCCTCCATCGGAACGTTGACCGCGGTGATCTGCGCCGGATCGGCGTGGTGGATGGACTCCATGCCGTCGAGCACCAGCGCGGCGATCGACGTGGCGTCGGTTATCGCGACGTCGTCGACGGTGATGTCGGTACCCACGCGTACCGCCGACACCCAGTGCTCACCGCGTCGGGCCAACAGGACCCGGAACTCGTTGTCGGGGATGTCGCGGGAGCCGGGCACCTGGTCCTCGTCCTCGCTCACCCCATAGCGCAGCTTGCCCAGCGACAGCAGCGCCACCACCTCGAGGTCGGGCGCGGCGAGCACCCGCATGCGTGCCGCCACCGTCTCGTTGACCTGGTCGTCGACGACGATGCCCTGCTCGCGCATCACGGCCATGCCGGGGTGCTCGGTGATCCAATCGTTCGAATCAGTGGAAACATAAGGCCGACAACGCAACTCGGGAGCAACATGGCGGATGTCCAGCAGCGCCTGCAGCATCCAGAAACCCTCGACGTTGACGGTGATGTCGGTGCGAGTGCTCGGGTCCATCACTACCCTCCTCTACCGGATTGTTCGCCGGATTTGGCTTAGCGGAGTACTTGGCTATTGGATCACGCGAAAGGGCGTGACCGCTCGGCACCACCCGCCAATTGCAGCACGCGACAGCACACCCGTGGATCGGGTGTGCTGCCGCGCGCTGCGAAATTGCGGGGCGCTCAGGCCCAGCTGGAGCCGACCGACGCGTCGGTGTTGGCCATGTTGTTGCCGGCGGTCTGGACCTTCTGACCGTGGGAGTTGGCCTGCTGGTAGATGACCGCGAAGTTGCGGCCCAACTGCGTCACGAACTCCTGGCAGGCCACCGAACC
>NZ_JRMK01000210.1:0-4990 GCF_000972925.1 Mycobacterium sp. UM_Kg1
TGTGTATAAGAGACAGGCGTCATGGATGAGGACGAGCTGCTTACCGGAAGCCGTGACTTCGACACCGATCGGTGGTCGCTGTTCCACCTGGACAACGACTTCTCGGAGTCGCACGACCTCGCCGGGCAGCATCCGGACGTGCTTGAGCAGCTGACGGAGCGATGGTCGACCGAAGCCGCGGCGAACAATGTGCTTCCGCTGTTCGACTCGTTCATCGGGCGAGTGATCGCCGCGGCGCAGCCGCAATACCCGGTCGGCGCCAAGGCCACCCTGTATCCGCAGGCGGGTCCCGTCCTCGACGAGGCGCTGCCGATGCTCGCCGGCGGCGGACACATCCTCGCCGATGCGGAGGTTCCGCAGGACACGCCCAGTGGGGTCTTGTTCGCCATCGGCGACCGCAACGGTGGGCTGGCCGCCTATGCCGTCGACGGCTTGTTGCACGTCGCGGTGGCACTGCCCAGCGGGACTCTGCAACTGCGGTCCGAGCAGCCCCTGCCCGCCGGGCGCCATCTGATCGGTTGCGTGCTGCGCCTGGAGTCCGGCGGTGCCGCGGTCGACGCGGTCGTCGACGGCACCGTTGTCGCCACCGCTGCGACCGACCACTCCCTTCCGTTCATCTGGCAACACGGCGGCACCCACCTCACTCTCGGCTACGACCGGGGCCTGCCGGTGACAGACGACTACCGGCCACCGTTTGCCTGGAACGGGTCTCTGCATGTTGTCCACGTTCAGGCGGGTCAGGCCGAACTCGACCAGATCGAGGCGCTGCGCATCGCACTGCAGGCCGACTAGGTCTGATGTCCAGGGATGTTGTTGCTGGACGTATAACGCGCGGCGGCCATCGCCTGCGCCGGGTGGCCGAACGTCGCCCGGCTGTCCCCGAAACGCACTGAACTCCCAGCTGATTCAGCCCGCCGCCCTACTTGTCCGGTCAGCGGCCGGAGAATCGCGCCCGTGGTGCGCGCGGGTCGCGGCAGCCGCGCTCGCCGCAATGGCGAGCGCGGCTGCCGCACTGGAAGTGAGTACTGCGCTCAGCCGGTGCCCGAGCCGGCCGTGATGCGCTGTGCAGTGCTGCTGGGCCAGCGAAGTCGGTCCAGCGATTCGGGGCTGATCGCCTCATGGCCGTCGAGCCGCTGAACCGAGGCGGGGTGCAGCACTGCCAGCGACGCGCGGTGGCTACCGAGTTGCGGGGTGAGCCCAGCCAGTGGTGCACCGGCGCCGGGCGCAGCACCGGTACGAAACGCCGCGGCCACAGCCACCGTCCGCTGATCACCGGAACCGGCGATCTCCAGTACCACCCATGTCTCGGATGTCGGATAGTCCCAGATCTTCGTGAGCAGTTCCGCCACGTCCGCTCCCGGGGTGACCCGGTAGGCGGCCACATGATCGTCGTTGTCCTGCACCACCGCATGCCAGGTCTCCCGCGAGCCCGCGACGTCCAGTCGCGGAATGTCGTCGGACTCGACAGGGGTGGCCCCCCAACCGGCTTCGCGCAGATGGTCGGCGAGGCGGCGCGCCGCGACGGCGGCGGTCTGGTGCAGCGGTAGCTCCGGTGAACGTGCCTGCAGCGCAGCGAGGTTGTCGACGGCCGAGAAGGTCAGCCCGATCCACGTGGCGCGCTCCCGGGCGTCGGCATCATCCCCGACGTCTCGGCTGGTCACCCGGATCGCGTCGGCGTGCAAGCCGTAACGGTCCAGGTAACCGGCGATCAGCGGCAGCGGAAGCAGGTCGGGATTCTCCTCCGGCGCCGCGACGGCCAGCAGCGCGGTGACCCGCGTTTCGGTGACCGGTCTGCGCGCTCTGCGTTCCCCGTGTTTCGGCCGCTTGATCGTTGTCCAGCGCCGCAGCAGCGTGGTCACGGGCAGACCGCGCCAGCGCGCCAATGCCACGGCCACCACGGCCAGGCCGATGCCCAGGACCCAGCGCTCGCGCGCCGTCTGCCAGGGGTACGCCGTCGCAGCGGCGACCGCCGCGAACAGCACCAGCGTGATCCGCCCCGTTCCCGGCGACGATGATCGATGCGTACTCACAGGGTGGTCTCCTTTCTGCGGCGCGCTGCAATCGCGGCGGCGCCTACGGTCAATCCGAGCACCGTGATGCCGCCGAATGCGACAAGCTGCGGCGTGCGGTCTTTCGGTGCTGGTTGCGGTGGCGCGGCCACCCGCTTCACCGGCTCCGTGTTCGGGACGGATCCGGCGGGCAGGTGCCATGTCAGCGCGGCGACGGGGTCAACGGTTCCGGCGCCGAGCAGATTGGACGGCGCACGAGCCGCGTCTCGTGCAGTGGCGGTGATCCGGTGAATCACCTGCGCTGCGTTCAGTTCCGGGTACCTGCTCCGGACCAGCGCCGCGACACCGGCCACGTATCCGGACGCATACCCGGTTCCGCTGAGCGGCACCGGTTTCTGCCGCGGTCCGGGGTATCCGTTGGCCAGGCCACCGTCGTCGCGGTTGCTCACCGAGACGATGTCCTCCCCCGGCGCGGCGACACCGACCCACGGGCCGGCCATGGTGAATGCGGACGGCGAGCCGTTCGCATTCACCGATCCCACCGACAGCACATAGGGCTGCCAGGACGACGGAATCGACACCGAGGTGACGCTCCCCCATCCGCGCGGGTCGTCCGGCCGACTCAGATCGGTCAGCGCGTTGGACTGGCAACCCGCAGCACCCGGAGCCGACCCGGTAGCGCCGCTGTCACCGGCCGCAGCGACCACGACAGCGTCTTTCTCGACCGCCGCGTAGCGGATCGCCGCACCCAGTTCGGTCTGGTCGATGTCTCGGTCAGCGGCCAAGCAGTGCACCGTCGAGACGACGATCACCCGCGCACCCAGGTCCGCGGCGTGCACGATCGCCCGGCTGAGCGCCGCCACATCGAAAGCCGCCTGGGCCAACTCGGGGTCGCCACTCGATGCAGCGGGGCTGAACTTCGCCGACGTGGCGCGGAGCGAGACCAGTCGAGCCGCGGGTGCGACACCGGCGAAGCCGTCGTCGCCGGGTTGCCCGGCAACGAGGCCGGCGATCAGTGTTCCGTGCCCGTCGCAGTCGGTGAGGCCGTCGGTTGTGCCGACATAGTCTCCACCCGGCTCGACGGCCGGCAGCCGTGGCCCGGGCCGTACGCCGGTGTCGACAATGGCCACTGTTTGGCCCTCACCCCGAGAGAACTGCCACGCCGCCGGCAGATCGAGCTGTCGCAGCCCGGCAGTGGGTTCGGTGAGATCAGCTCCACCGATGATCTCGGTAGTGCTGCACTCGCCGTTCTGCCGGGTGGCCTGCACGGGACCCGGAGTTCCGCTCGGCGGTACTGCGCCGGCATCGACGGTCGGCGGGGGGATCGCCATGACCGGCGCGGACGTCCACAGCGCGGCGACGAGGACCCCGGCAAGACCGGCAATCCGAACCGCCCTCGACACCCCCCGTACCGGGCCCGAAGGGCTCATCGATTGAGCACCCAGCTGAAGATGCCGACGAAGTAGGCGACCGCAGGGATCAGCGATGCGTCCAGACCCGACGCGAGGAAGCCGACCAGTCGACGCACCGGCAGCGAATAGCTGTGTGGGTCGGCGATTGCCGGAACGGCCGCGGCCAGCGCCCATACCGCCGCCAAACCGGCGAACGCCGCTACCGCGATCAACGCGGCAAGGTAGCGGCCGGTCGCGCCGTAGAGCACAGCCAGCGCCGTCGCCACGAGGAACGGCTGGGCCAGCAACCAGGACTTCCCGGCCACCGAATCCCATACCCGGGCACGGAGTGCGGCGGCGGCAACGCTGGCAATAACTACGTACCAACCCCACGACGGGGCGGCTTCGGGTCGAGCGGCGATCGCGAACGCGCCGAGGGCACCGAGCAGTACTCCACCGGCGATGAATCCGGTCTGGTACCTCTCGCCGGCCTCCACGCGGCGAGGCAGGTCCTCGAGCACACGCAGTGACGGAGCCGAGGGAGTCGGGTCTCCCGGCGCCGGGATGGCGGGCAGCGGGAACCGCGCCCACAGCGCAGACAGATGTGGGGCAGAGACCGTGAGGAGTAGGGCCAGCACCACAAGTCCGCCGCCGATGCTGCTCAGTGGCAGCTCCCATGACGTTTCGACTGCGGCCGCCAGCGCGACGCCCGCACCGACCACGCTTGTCGCGGTGAAGAATCCGAGGTCACGGCGTAAACCGACCACAACGATCAACGACCACGCCGCAACACCGGCAGCGCCCAGCGTTACCTGCGCGGGCCCGAACGGACCCGGCACCGCCAAGGTAAGCGCCGCGGCGATGGGCACCAGCGCGGCGATCGACAGCACTGAGTTGTGCGGTGGGCGAACGACCAGCGCGGCAATTGCGGTGAGCACGGCGACTGCGCCGACGGCGATCAGCCCCGTAGGGGCTCCGGTCGCCAACCGATGGGTCACCGCCAGACCCGTCGCCAACACAATCAATCCGACGACCGCCGCCAATGATCCCGCCCGGACGTGGCCCTGTCCCCAGGGCTTGCGCCGGGAGGCCGAGAAGATAACAGCGGCGTCGGCGATGTCTTCGACGATGCCCGGCGCAGACGGCCCTGCGGGAACCGGCTGCAGGGCCAACAGGTCCCCGTCGACCACACCGACGGTGTCCAGGCTGGCGTCCAGGCTGAACGGTGCACCACCGATCGGCGCAAGGGTGAGCCGGTCGAGGGCGGTGTCATCACCGCTGCCGTCACCCTCATCGGAGGCGGACGGCACCACCAGTCGCTGAACGGTGGGCAGGATTTCGCGCAGCGGCAGGTCAGCGGGCACGGCGATCTCCGTCAGCCGGCTCTCGGCCAGGACGGCTATTCGCACAATCGGTATCACAGCGTTGGCCATCACGGGGTCCTCTGCTTCAGAAGGGACATGGGTTCTTCTCCTAGCGCGTCAAGGTTGGGCTGAAGTGCGGGTTGACGAGTTGTAGGTAGGTGGGTTCGTCGTTGTCGTTGAGCAGGATTGCGCGGCCTGCGGGCAGGCGTGCGAAGCGTTGGCCGCG
>NZ_JRMK01000211.1:0-4980 GCF_000972925.1 Mycobacterium sp. UM_Kg1
GGCAGCGTCAGATGTGTATAAGAGACAGCTGTCATACAGCGTGAAGGGCAGGCTGATGAAGCGGTTGAACAGCCCCACGGCGGCCGCCACCTCAGCGTTGAACAGGCCGACGATGTCGAATGCGGCGGCGGCGCCCGGCACGTCGAACGCGTCGGCCGCGCCGGGCAGCAGGTCGTACAGGTTGGTGTCGCCCGGCAGCAGCTCGAGCAGATCGGCGTCGCCCGGCAGGTTGAGCTCCTCGGCGACGGCGGTCAGGTCGAATCCGGCCAGCGCATCGAAGCTGTCAGCCACCGCATTGCCGGCCAGCGCCACCTGCACCGATACCACCGGCAGGGGCCGGCTGGTGGCCTCAAGTGACGCCGCCGCGGGGGTCAGGCCGGCGGCCAGTAAGGCCGTGGCCGCCAGCAGCCCAGTTCCGGATTTCACCGATTCCATGGATTCCTCCCAGTTCCGACGGTCATCACTCCGGTGCCTGTTTCAGCTGCCTTCGGCGGCGGCCTTGATCTTGGCCAGCGAGGCGTTCATGCCCTCGACCAGCTCCTGCTCGAAAGCGGGCGTCCCGCCCATGAACTTGCCCACCAGAAACGCCGAGACCGCGGTGGTTTCGCCGTTTTCAGCGTGCCGGCTCTCCACCACGCGCGTCCCCTCCGCGGTCGGCTCGAGCTCATAGCTCCACACGGTGCGGTTCTCGCTGACGCGGAAAGCCAGCTTGCGCTCCGGGACGTATTCGGTGATGACGGAGCGGGTGGGCCAGTACATCCGGCCGCGCCGGTTGAAGTTGATGGTGTGGGTGCCCGGGCGTACCGCGCCCATCGGCTTCATCCACCTGCACTGCGGGCTCCACTCGGGCATCCGCCGGAAGTCCGAGATCAGTGCCCAGACCTTGGCAACCGGCGCGTTGATGTCGATCTGCGCCGTCAGCAGTGGGGCCGCCATGGCATTCCTCCTCGATTGTCGGTTCACAACTCTATTTCGTGTTCCAGTCCGGTTTGCGCTCCGCGCGCGCCGCGGCGTGCCGCGGCACGCTGCACCAGAAAGACGGTGGTGCCGATCAGCCCGACGCCCAAACCCCCCACACTCACCGACCGCCAGCTCTCCAGGGCGGGCACCGTGAACGCGGCGAGCGTCGCGCAGCAGAAGCCGACGAATCCCGCGCCGATCACCGGCCACACGCGAAGCAGTGCGGTCGGCAGCGGGGGTGGTTCGGGGGAGTGTGGAGGGGTCATCGCCGTTGACGTTAGCGCCTCGCCGGTAAAGTCCACGCAGTGACCAGGGTCGTTGATGTTATCGATATCGACGACCCCCGCGATGCTCGGTTGGATGACTTCCGCGACCTCAACAGCATCGATCGCCGCCCGGACCTGCCGTCGGGCAAGGGGCTGGTGATCGCCGAAGGGGTGCTGGTGGTGCAGCGGATGCTGGCCTCGCGGTTCACCCCGCGGGCGCTGCTGGGCACCGACCGCCGGTTGACCGAGCTGAGCGCCGACCTGACCGGCCCCGACGCCCCCGACGTCCCGTTCTATCGGGTGTCGGCAGAGGTGATGGCCGAGGTGGTGGGATTTCACCTCAACCGGGGGGTGCTGGCCGCGGCATCGCGAGTGCCCGAACCGTCGGTGGCCGAGCTGGTGGCGGGGGCGCGGACCATCGCGGTGCTCGAGGGCGTGAACGATCACGAGAACCTGGGGTCGATCTTCCGCAACGGCGCGGGCCTGGGCGTGGACGCGGTGGTGTTCGGCAGCGGCTGCGCCGACCCGCTCTACCGGCGTTCGGTGCGGGTCTCGATGGGCCACGCCCTGCTGGTGCCGTTCGCCCGCTCGGCGGATTGGCCGGCAGACCTGGCGATGCTGCGTGAGCAGGGATTCCGCTTGCTGGCGATGACGCCCGACCCGGGCGCGGCGGTGCTGTCCAGCGCCATGACCACGCTGCGCGACGAGCGGGTGGCGGTGCTGGTCGGAGCGGAGGGGCCGGGCCTGTCAGAGCGGGCGATGCGCGCCAGCGACCTGCGGGTCCGCATCCCGATGTCGCGGGGAACCGACTCCCTCAACGTCGCAACGGCGGCGGCACTGGCGTTCTACGAGCGCAGCAGGCCGGCGCAATGACGTCCAGACCGCGTACGCCGTGGGGTACGGGTCTGACCGTGGCCGCATTCGCCGCGGCGGTGACCGGCACCGCGATCGCGGTCTTGACGCTGGGCCTGCTCCGGGTGCACCCGGCGGTGGCGGTGGTGCTCAACGTGGTCGCGGTGGGCGGCCTGGCTCCGACCGTGTGGGGTTGGCGGGGCACGCCGGTGCTGCGTTGGCTGGCGCTGGGCGCCGGGTTAGGGGTGTTGGGCGGGTGGCTGGCGCTGCTGGTGCTGGTCGCTCAGCGCTGACCGGTCGAACGGACCCCGAGCAGGACGTCCTCCCACCCCGGTACCGGGGGTTTGCTGCGGCGGGCGCGGGTGCCCGAACGCTGCTGGACCGGTTCCTCGTCGACCTCCGCGGGGGCGGACGGCTCCTGGAAGTCCAGCGCCGCGACCGCGGCGACCGGCCGCAGCGGACGGTCGAAGTCGGGGTCGATCAGCTCCATGGCCGCGTCGTCGACGGCGGTGACCGTTCCGCCGTGTGCGCCCGGAGTGAACCGGAAGTGGGCGACGTTGTCCGAGCGCCCCGCCTTCCAGGCCAGCTGGACCGTCCAGCGTCCGTCGTCGTTGCGCCACGCGTCCCAATTGGTGCTCTCGGAGCTCAGGCCCCGCGACACCAGCGCGGAGGTGACGACCTCCAGCAGGGTCGAGACCGCCGGGCCGTCGGCCAGTACCGGGTGGGCGGCGGCGGCGAGTTCGGCGGCCCGGGACCGCTCAAGCAGCACGGGGTGGGCGAAGCGCTCCACCCGGGCGACGTCGACACCGGCCGCGGCGGCCACCTGTTCGACCGAAGCCCCGGCCCGGATTCGGGCCTGGATGTCCTTGGGTCGCAGCATGCTGCTGGCCGCATCGGCGGTGTTCTTTCCCACTCGGTGGCCCTCGCCGCGGACCGCGCCGCGCAACCGGTCGTCGATGCGCACCCGGAACATCTCAGTCGGGTCCTCGCCGTCGCCGGCGCTTTCGCAGATGATGTGGTTGCCGTCGACGTCGAGGCCGATGGCCCTCAGTTCCCGCATGACTTCTCCTCGCGAACGCCGGTTACCTGCGGACTCTAGTCCAGTCGACAGCCCGGTCCGGCGTGACACACCGGCGTTATAACGATCCGATCACGGGCGTGGGCAGATGCGGGGCCGCTGAGGTCTAAGCCCCGTTCGCAGAGACGCTCAGAGGCGCTCGACCACCCAATCCACGCACGCGGTCAGGGCGCTCACGTCGTCGGGCTCCACCGCCGGGAACATGGCGACCCGCAACTGGTTGCGGCCCAGCTTGCGGTAGGGCTCGGTGTCGACGATGCCGTTGGCCCGCAGCACCTTGGCGACCGCCGCGGCATCGACCTCGTCGACGAAGTCGATGGTGCCCACGACCTGCGAGCGCAGCGCCGGGTCGGCGACGAAGGGCGTGGTGAACGGCCGCTGCTCGGCCCAGGAATAGAGCCGTTGCGCCGAGTCCGCGGTGCGCTTGACCGCCCAGTCGAGCCCGCCGTTGCCCAGCACCCAGTCCAACTGTTCGGCCAGCAGCGCCAGGGTGGCGATCGCGGGGGTGTTGTAGGTCTGGTTCTTGGTGCTGTTGTCCACCGCGATCGGCAGCGACAGGAACTCCGGCACCCAGCGGCCGGACGACGCGATGGCCTCGATGCGCGCCAGTGCGGCCGGGCTCATGATGGCCAGCCACAACCCGCCGTCGGAGGCGAAGTTCTTCTGGGGGGCGAAGTAGTAGGCGTCGGCCTCGGTGATGTCTACCGGCAACCCGCCGGCACCCGAGGTCGCGTCGATCACGACCAAGGCATCGCCGGCGCCGGCGGGCCGGCGCACCGGCACCGCCACCCCGGTGGAGGGCTCGTTGTGCGCCCAGGCGATCACGTCGACCGACGGGTCGGACTGCGGTTCGGGGGCACTGCCCGCGTCGGCCTTGATGATGATCGGGTCGCCCACGAACGGGTTCTTGGCCACCGCCGAGGCGAACTTCGCGCTGAACTCGCCGTAGGTCAGGTGCAGCGACCGCTTGTCCACCAGCCCGAACGCCGCCGCGTCCCAGAAGGCCGTGGATCCGCCGTTGCCCAAAACCACTTCGTAGTCGTCGGGGACCGAGAACAGCTCGCGCAGTCCGGAACGGACCCGGCCGACGAGGTCTTTGACCGGAGCCTGCCGGTGCGAGGTGCCGAACAACGGCGCGGCCGTGGTGACCAGCGCGTTCAACTGCTCGGGGCGGACCTTCGACGGCCCGCAGCCGAACCGTCCGTCGGCGGGCTTGATGGTGTCCGGGATTGTGAGCTGTTCAGCCATGGGCTCCAGCGTAGACAGCGGCCTATACCCTGCCGCATCGCAGGTTTACTGTGACGCAGATCACTTGTGGTGCTTGACACCTGTCACGCCCACAAGGTTGGACTCGGCCCTAGACGGGTAACCGATACCTGCGGTACCGTTGTACATACGCCTAGTAAATGTAAACGACTGGTGGAGGTGTCTCTGATGGCTCAGAAAGCAGCCCGAACCCGGATCGTGCGCCGGTGGCGGGCCAACATGGAAGTGACCGACGACCCGGCCTACGTCGAGACGCTCAACACCCTGTCGGAAGGCTCGGTGCGCCGGAACTTCAATCCCTACACCGACATCGACTGGGACAGTCCTGAGTTCAAAGTCACCGACAACGACCCGCGCTGGGTGTTGCCGGCCACCGACCCGATCGGCCGGCACTGGTGGTACCAGGCGCAACCGCAGGACGTGCAGATCAAGATCGGCATGTGGCGCCAGGCCAATGTCGCCAAGGTGGGCCTGCACTTCGAATCCATCCTGATCCGCGGCCTCATGGAGTACGCGTTCTGGGTGCCCAACGGTTCACCCGAGTACCGCTACTGCCTG
>NZ_JRMK01000212.1:0-4933 GCF_000972925.1 Mycobacterium sp. UM_Kg1
CGTCGTAGCCGCCGGTGACCACCAGCTCCGCCTTGCCCAGCCGGATCTTGTCGACGCCCTCTTCGACCGAAACCGCCGCGGTGGCACAGGCGGCCACCGGGTGGATCATCGCGCCGTAGGAGCCGATGTAGCTCTGGACCACATGTGCCGCAACGACGTTGGGCAGGACTTCCTGCAGGATGTCGTTGGGCTTGGCGCGCCCGAGCAGGTTGCCGTGGTACATGGTCTGCATCGAGGTCATGCCGCCCATGCCGGTGCCCTGGGTGCTGGCCACCAGCGACGGGTGCACCCAGCGCATCAGCTCGGTCGGGGTGAAGCCCGCCGACAGGAACGCGTCCACGGTGGCGACGATGTTCCACAGCGCCACCCGGTCGATGGAGGTGGCCATGTCCTGGCTGATGCCCCACACCGTCGGGTCGAACCCGGTCGGGATCTGAGCGCCCACGGTGCGCGACAGCTTGCTCTTGCGCGGGACCCGGATCTCGGTGCCCGCCTTGCGGATCACCTGCCAGTCCGAGGAGTCCGGGACCGGGCGCACCACGGTGTGCTCGGGGTCGAACTCGACGAACGCGCGCGCGTCGGCCTCGCTGGAGACCACGAACGAGAAGTCCTTGTCCAGGAACACGCTGACCAGCAGCGGCGAGGCGTGGTCCGGGTCGATCGCTCCGTCGTCGACGAACTCGCGGATGCCCACGCGTTCCACCACGGTGTCGTGGTACCGCTCGACCAGCTCGGCCTCGTCGACCAGCTCGCCGGTGGCGGTGTCGTACCAACCGGGCGTCGGGTCGTCTTCCCAGCGGACCAGCCCGGTGGTCCAGGCCAGCTCCAGCACCCCGGCGGCCGACAGCTCGCCGGCGACTTCCATCTCGAAGCGGGTCCGCGAGGAGCCCAGCGGGCCGAGTTCGGCGCCGCCGACGATGACCACCATGTCAGCCAGGTCGACGTCGAGGTCGGCCCAGGCCGGCGCGGGTGCCGCGGTGTGCCCGCGCGGCGGGCTCGGCAGTGCCGCAATGGTGCCGGCGTCCGCGGAGTCGTCCTCGGCTGCGGCTTCGGCGGTCATCTCCTCGCGCGCCCGGGCGGCCAGCTCCGCCATGTCCAGGTCCGCCTCGGCCAGGCCACCGGTCAGGTCGGCCTCGATGGGCGCGTTGGCCGCGGCCACCTTGGACTCGACGCTGCACAGATCCAGCAGCATGGCGGCCATCTGCTCGGTCGAGTAGGTGGTGACGCCGGCTTCCTCGACCGCATCGACGATGACGTCGTTGTGGCCCATCAGCCCGGTGCCCCGGGTCCAGCCGATCAGGGCGTGCGCGAGACTGACCCGCGAGGCCCATGACGACTCGGCCTTCCACCGCGCGACCACGGCGTCCAGCGATGCCTTGGCCTCGCCGTAGGCGCCGTCTCCGCCGAACATGCCGCGGTTCGGCGAACCCGGCAGCACCACGTGCAGCCGCGCGGCGATGTCGCGTTCGGCACCGATCTTCGACAATCCGCCGATGAGCCGCTGCACGGCCCACAGCAGCACCTTCATCTCCATCTCGGCACGCGGCCCGGCCTCGGAGAGGTCGCCGGCGACCCGCGGTGCCGCGAACGGGAACAGCAACGTCGGGGTCTGCGCATCCTTAAGGTGAATCGACTGCGGCCCAAGGCTTTCGGTCTGCTCGGTACCGACCCACTCCACGAGTGCGTCGATATCGGCGTAGGAGGCCATGTTGGCGGGCACCACCCACAGCGCCGCACCGAACCGGGCGTGCTCGCGGTAGAGGCTGCGGTAGAAGCCCAGCCGCTCGTCATCGAGCCGGGAGGTGGTCGCGATCACGGTCGCACCGCCGTCGAGCAACTGCCCGACCACCGACGCCGCGATCGAGCCCTTGGAGGCCCCGGTCACCACTGCGATCTCGTCGCTGTAGCGGCCCTTGCCGGGGTTCTCCGCGCCGGCGGCGATCCGGGCGTAGAGCGAGGCGTGAATCTGCTTGCCCTGGGCCAACGCCCGCGCCTGCCACCAGGTTGCCTGGGTGGCCACGACATGGCCGGTGCCCTCGAAACGCTCGGCGAGTCGGGTCCAGTCGGCGTCGATCTCGCCTTCGTCGGTCAGCCACAGCTTGACCAGGTCCTCGCGGGCACTGGCCCAGCGGTCGTCGAGCAGCACCGCTTTGCGCCCGTCGAACGCCGGCGCCACCAGGCGCGGCCAGTCCGACCCCAGCTCGGCGGTCACCAGGTCGATCAGCTCACTGTCGGTGACACCCGTCGGCGCACTGACGGCGTCGTCGAATCCGAGCTGGCCCAGCACCAGTCGGGCAGCAGAGGCGAGCACCCCGTCGCGGCCGGTGATCTGGGCGGTGAACTCGCCCAGCGCGGCAGCGTCCACGGTCGCACCGCCGCCACCGCCGGCCGACGGCAGGCTCACGGCGACACCGCGCCGCGCGGCAACGGCCTGCACGGCCGCGTCGATCACCTTGTCGACCGCCGCACCGTCGGCGAGCGCACCCTCGTGCAGGCCGCCCAACGGTCCGCCGCGGACGCTGGAGCCTTCGCGGGTGCCCAACGCCACCTCGACGGTGACGTGCTTGGCCCAGCCGTCACCGAGCTCCCAGGTCTTCTTGACCCGCTCGGCGATGGCGCCGGGCCGCTTGCCCGAGGGCCCCAGAATGGTGCGGAGCTGGTCGTTGATCGCGTCGGTCAGCACCGGGCCGTAGGGCTTGTAGGTGCGCGCCAGCTTGGTCACCTGCGACTTCAGCCCGGCCAGGTCGGCCTCGGCGGCGCCGTCGATGGCGCCCAGGTTCAGCTCCGAGCCCAAATCCACCAGCAGCTGGTTGCGCCGCGAGGACGCCCCGTCGGTGATGGACTCGATGGAGTCCAGGGCCTCGATCTGGTCGATGCGCATCTTGGCGCTCAACGCGATCAGCGCGCAGGTGGCGTCGGCGGCGTCGAACGCGATGTCCTCGGGGCGCGGGCCCCCGGACGGCCCGGAAGGCACCGCCGGAGCGGCCGGTGCCGGGGCGGCGGCCTCGGCGGGGCCGGCTTCTGCCGACGCCTCGGCCGGCGCCTCCTCCTCGGGCTCCGGCTCGGGGTCGGTGTCGGTGGCGAACAGCACCGCGGCGTCCCGTTCGGCGTTCAGCACTTCCACGGTGCTGTGGGCGTACTCGGGCAGTTTGAGGGTGTTGGTGGCCAGTCCGGCCACCGTCGGTGCGGTCTTCACACCGATCTCGACGAACCGCTCCACGCCCAGTCCGCCGGCCGCCTGCTCGATGAACAGCAGGTCCTGCGTCTCGATCCAGCGCACCGGGCTGGCGAACTGCCAGGCCAGCAACTCGATGACGATCTTGCGGCACAGTTCGGCCGGCTTCTCGTTGCGCCAGGTGTCGTAGTCGGCGAGCACCTCGTCCAGCGGCTCGGCCGGCACCAGGTCGCGGATCTCCTGGATGAACTCCCGGTCCAGGGTGAACGGCTTGGGCACCAGGTTGGGGATGTAGCGGCCGATGATCAATGCCGGGTCGGCGTCGCGCGGCATCACCCGCTCCAGCGATCGCCGGAAGTCATCCACGCCGATGCGCAGCACGCTGGAGTGGAACGGCACGTCGATGCCGGGCACCAGGATGAATGAGCGCTTGCCGCCGCTGATCTCGCGGCGGCGCTCGACCTCGGCCTCGAGTGCTTCCAGACCGGCCACCGTCCCGGCGATCGCGTACTGCGAGCCGCGCAGGTTGAAGTTCACGATCTGCAGGAATTCCCCGGTGCGCTCGGCGATCTCGGCGACGAACGCGGTGACGTCGGCGTCGTCGAGGTCGATCTGCGACGGCCGGATGGCGGCCAGGCGGTAGTTGGAGCGTCCCATCGCGTCACGCGGCACGATGTCATGCATCTTCGATCCGCGGTGGAACACCACCTCCAGCAGCGCTTCGAGTTCATAGATACCGCTGACACATGCCAGGGCGGTGTACTCACCGACGGAGTGACCGCAGGCGATCGCGCCTTCGACGAAGGCGCCCTGCTCGCGCATCTCGGCGACCTGCGCGGCGGCCACGGTGGCCATCGCCACCTGGGTGAACTGCGTCAGGTACAGCACGCCTTCGGGGTGCTGGTAGTGCACGCCGGAGGCGATCAGCGACGTCGGGTTGTCGCGCACCACGTGCAGCACCGAGAAGCCCAGGGTGTCGCGGGTGAACTTGTCCGCCGAATCCCACACCTTGCGGGCGGCCTTGGACCGTGCCCGCACCTCCATGCCCATGCCCTTGTGCTGGATGCCCTGGCCCGGGAACGCGTAGACGGTCTTGGGGGCGGTCAGCCGGGCGGTCGCCGCCATCACCAGATCCGAGCCGATCCGTGCGCTGATCTCCAAAACCTCTGCGCCCAGGTCGATTCCGACCCGGTCCACTCGGAAGTCGACCTCGTCGCCGGGCTTGACCATGCCCAGGAAACGCGCCGTCCAGCCGACCAGCCGCGCCGGCGGGCGGGCCTGGCCGTCGGTGGCGGTCACCACGTGCTGAGCTGCGGCCGAGAGCCACATGCCGTGCACGATGGGCGATTCCAGGCCGGCCAGCAGTGCTGCGGCCCGATCGGTGTGGATCGGGTTGTAGTCGCCGGAGACCGCCGCGAACGGCCGCATGTCCACCGGTGCGGTGACGGTGACGTCGCGCCGGCGGCGGCGCGGGGTGTCGGTGGCGTTGTCAGAGACCGCGCCACCGGCCCGGACCGGGTCGGTCAGTTCCGCGGCGCCGGTGCGCCCGCGGATGGCGAACCGCTCTTCCAGGGTGGCCAATTCGGTTCCGTCGGCCGCGCAGACCGTGACCGACACCGGGACGACCCGGCCGACCTCGGTGTCGGTGGCCGCCGACGCGGTTGCGGTGACGGTCAGTTCGGCCGGCTCGGCCGGCAGCGCGGCGAGCAGCTGCGCCGCGTGATCCAGGTGCACCAGTGACACTGTCTCTTATACACA
>NZ_JRMK01000213.1:0-4930 GCF_000972925.1 Mycobacterium sp. UM_Kg1
ATGTGCGCGTCCGCGCTCAGGCGAAGATGTCGCGGTACACCGTGCCCGGTTCCCGGTCCGGGTCGACGAACCATTCCCGCCCGAACATCACCCCCGCCGCCTGGGGAGGCAGCCGCATCAGCACCGCGACAAGCCGTGCCGCGGCGGGACTCGCGCTGATCTGAGAACGGTGCTCGGCCAGGGCATCGCGCTTCTGCCGGGCAAACCGGAACACATTGATCCGGTGCGTGATGTGCGCCCGCGGCGCATAGGCCGTGCGCACCACATCGCGGTGGTAGGGGGCCGGCAGCCGAACCCACCGTGCGGCCTCGGCGATCCGGGCCAGCATCTCGCGGGGCATCGTCGCCTCGAGCACCCGCGGTGTCGCCGCGATCCGCGCCGCCTGTTTACCGACCTGGTGAACCCCTACGTGATCCCGGTGGCCGTAGCCGCCGTTGGCCTGGTAGCTCAACAGCAGTTCGGCGCGCTCCTCGGTCAGGATGTCCGCCAGCCGCCGGGCCGCCCCCGCAATGTCGGCGCGGGCGAACCGGACCCGCCCCGGCGGGTCGGCGGGAAACTCGGGGCCGAACCCGCTGTCGGCGTATCCGAGGCACTCGACCCGGTGGGCGCCGAGGATCGCCGCACTCGAGCGCAGTTCGCCCAGCCGGTCCGCGTCGTCGTCGCCGACCCGGCCGTCGGTCGCCACCACGACCACCACGCGGTGGCCCTCGGCGGCGGCCCGCGCCAGCGTGCCCCCGGTCAAGACCACCTCGTCGTCGGGGGGGGCGTGAAACGCGACCACGGTGGCCATACCGACTCCGTATGCCCGTCAGCGCCGCAGCCGCGCCGCGCGTTGCCGGACGGCCTCGCCGGCCTTGGCCTGGGAACCGCAGTCGAACGGTGGCTGCGGGTCGTACTCGATCAAAAGCTGTACAGCGCAGGCAGTCTCGGCGTCCAGCAGCAACTCGACGAGCCGCAGTGCCATGTCGATGCCGCTGGAGACCCCCGCGGAGGTCACCATGCGGCGCGACAGGTGTTCGACTACGCGCTGATCCACATAGCGGGCGCCCAGGTGCTCCAGCAGCTCGACGGCGCTCCAGTGGGTGGTCGCGGTCAACCCGTCCAGCAGGCCCGCGGCGGCCAGCAGCAGCGAGCCGGTACACACCGAGGTGGTGAACCGGGTATGGATATGGGCCTCACGCACCCAGTCGAGCAACTCGGTGTCGCCGAGCAGGACGCGCGTCCCGATCCCACCGGGCACGACCAGCAGATCCGGGCGCGGCAGCTCGTCGAACCGGGCGTCGCAGATGATCCCGAGCATTCCGTTGTCGCTGCGCACCTCGCCGCGCCGGTGGCCGACGAAGATCACCTCGGCGTCGGGGATCCGTTGCAGCACCTCATACGGCCCGATCGCGTCGAGGGCGGTGAAGCGCGGGAACAGTGGAATCGCTACCTGCATGACCCAGACGACACTACGCGCCGCGCCACCGTTCACCGAGCGTGTAATGGGTCCGGGAAATCGGCGGTTCTATCGGGCTGAGTACACGTTCGGCGAGGGAAGGCCCGCGGCTGCCAAGATGTCCTCATGACGGAACTATGGGTTCAACGAACAGGGGTCCGCAGCTACACCGGGCACAGTTCGCGGGGGGCGCAGGTATTGGTGGGCAACGAAGACGTCGACGGCGTCTTCACCCCCGGAGAGCTGCTGAAGATCGCGCTGGCCGCGTGCAGCGGGATGGCCAGTGACGCGCCGCTGTCCCGTCGCCTCGGCGACGACTATGCGGCGACGATCCGGGTCTCGGGGCCCGCCGATCGTGAGCAGGAGCGCTACCCGCTGCTGGAGGAGACCCTCGAGCTGGACCTGTCGGGTCTCGACGAGGCCGAAAAACAGCGGTTGCTCACCGTCGTGCATCGGGCCATCGACCAGGTCTGCACGGTGGGCCGCACCCTCAAATCGGGCACCGAGGTGCGTTTTGCCGTCGACTCCGGTGACCGGGCCTGACGTCCGCCTGTCCGCCTGGGTGCACGGGCGGGTCCAGGGGGTCGGCTTTCGGTGGTGGACCCGTTCGCGGGCGCTGGAACTGGGCCTGACGGGCTACGCCGCCAACCGCCCGGATGGGCGCGTGCACGTCGTCGCCCAGGGTCCGCGGGACGCTTGCCAGCGCCTGCTGGATCTGCTGCAGGGGGGGACGACGCCCGGCCGGGTGGACACGGTCGTGGCCGACTGGGCGGACGCCGGGGACCCGATCGACGGATTCGCCGAACGCTAGACCGGTAGTCTCAGACCCCGTGCATCTCAAGAGTTTGACGCTGAAGGGCTTCAAGTCCTTCGCAGCGCCGACGACTCTGCGCTTCGAGCCGGGCATCACCGCGGTGGTCGGACCCAACGGTTCGGGCAAGTCCAACGTGGTCGATGCCCTGGCTTGGGTGATGGGGGAGCACAGCGCCAAGACCCTGCGCGGCGGAAAGATGGAGGACGTCATCTTCGCCGGCACGTCGTCGCGTGCCCCGCTGGGCCGCGCCGAGGTCACCGTCACCATCGACAACTCCGACAACGCCCTGCCGATCGAGTATGCCGAAGTGTCGATCACCCGGCGGATGTTCCGCGACGGGGCAAGCGAATACGAGATCAACGGCGCGAGCTGCCGGCTGATGGACGTCCAGGAGCTGCTGAGCGACTCGGGCATCGGCCGGGAGATGCACGTCATCGTCGGCCAGGGCCGACTGGCCCAGATCCTGGAGTCGCGACCGGAAGATCGACGGGCGTTCATCGAAGAGGCCGCCGGGGTGCTCAAGCACCGCAAGCGCAAGGAGAAGGCGGTCCGCAAACTGGACGCGATGGCGGCCAACCTGGCCCGCCTGACCGACCTGACCACCGAACTGCGCCGCCAGCTCAAACCGCTGGGGCGCCAGGCCGAGGTCGCGCGGCGCGCCGCCACCATCCAGGCCGACCTGCGCGACGCCCGGCTGCGGCTGACCGCCGATGACCTGGTGACCAGGCAGGCCGAGTTCGCCGGGACCACCGACGCCGAGGCGGCGCTGCGTCGCGAACATGACCAGATCACCGAGCGTCTGGCGGTGGCCGCCGATGAACTGACCGCCCACGAGTCCGCGGTCGCCACCTTGACCCAGCGGGCCGAGGCCGCCCAACAGTCCTGGTTCGCGCTGTCGGCCCTGGCCGAGCGGGTCAGCGCCACCGTGCGCATCGCCAGTGAGCGCGCCCAGCATCTCGACGAGGAGCCGATCACCACCGGCGGAGTCGACCCCGACGCGCTGGAAGCCGAGGCCGAACAGGTGGCCGCCGCCGAGCAGCAACTGCTCGCCGAACTGGCCGAGGCCGGTATTCGGCTGGAGGCGGCCCGCGCCGAGCTGGCCGAGCGTGAACGCCGCAGCACCGAGGCGGAGCGCGCACATCTGGCCGCGGTCCGCGCCGAAGCAGACCGGCGCGAGGGCCTGGCCCGGCTGACCGGCCAGGTGGAGACCATCCGGGCCCGCGTGGAGTCGATCGACGCCCACGTGGGCCAGCTCTCGGCCCGCATCGAGGAGGCGGCCGGCCGGGCCCAGGCCGCGCAGGCGGAGTTCGAGACGGCGCAGAGCAGAGTCGTCGAACTCGACCAGGGCGAGGTCGGGCTCGATGAGCACCATGAGCGGAGCGTGGCGTCGCTGCGGCTGGCCGACCAGCGGGTGGCCGAGCTGCAGGCCGCCGAACGGGCCGCCGAACGGCAGGTGGCGTCGCTGCACGCGCGGATCGAGGCTTTGTCGATGGGTCTGGAGCGCCGAGACGGCGCCGCCTGGCTGGCGACCAACCACAGTGACCCAGGCCTGTTCGGCTCGATCGCGAAGCTGGTCAAGGTGCGCTCGGGGTACGAGGCCGCGCTGGCGGCGGTCCTGGGCTCGGCGGCCGACGCACTGGCCGCCGAGAACGCCGGCGCGGCCCGCTCGGCGCTGAACGCGCTGAAGGACGCCGACGGCGGCCGGGCGGCGATCGTGCTGGGGGACTGGCCGCTGTCGGCGCCCGAACAGGGTGCGGCGCTGCCCGACGGGGCGCTGTGGGCACTGGAGCTCATCGACGCCCCCGACCGGTTGCGCGGCGCGCTCACGGCCATGTTGGCGTCGGTGGTGGTGGTCGCCGAGCTGGCCGACGCGCTGGACCTGGTGGCCGCGCACCCCGGCCTGCGGGCGGTCACCCGCGACGGCGACCTGGTCGGTGCCGGGTGGGTCAGCGGCGGATCCGACCGCAAGCCCTCCACCCTGGAGATCAACAGCGAGATCGACAAGGCGCGCGCGGAACTGGCTGCCGCCCAGACCCAGGCCGGCGAGCTCGGCGCGGCGCTTTCTGGAGCCCTGGCCGAGCAGGCTGCGCGCCGGGACGCCACCGAACAGGCGCTCGCGGCGCTCAACGAGTCCGATGCCGCCATCGCCGCCACCCACGAGCAGCTGGGCCGGTTGGGCCAGGAGGCCCGCGCCGCCGAGGCGCAGTGGCGCCGTCAGCTGCGCGAACGTGACGAGCTGGAGGTCGGCCGGGCGCAGGCCGTCACCGAGCTGAGCGAGATCGAGGCTCGACTTCGCAACGCCGAAGCCGACCAGCCCGCCGAGGCGGTGGAACCGGTGGACCGCCAGCAGATCGCGGCCGCCGCAGAAGCCGCCCGCAGCGTCGAGGTGGAAGCCAGGCTCGCGGTGCGCACCGCCGAGGAAAGGGCCAACGCCGTTCGCGGGAAGGCGGACTCGCTGCGCCGCGCGGCAGCGGCGGAACGCGAGGCGCGGGTCCGCGCCGAGCAGGCCCGCGCCGCACGTGCCCGTGCGGCGACCACTGCCGCCGCGGTGGCCGACGCCGGCAGTTCGCTGGCCCAGCGGCTGGCGCATGTGGTGACGGCCGCGGCGCGCATCCGCGACGGACTCGCCGGTGAACGCCAGCAGCGGGCCGCCGCGATGGTGGCGGTTCGCGAGGAGG
>NZ_JRMK01000214.1:0-4917 GCF_000972925.1 Mycobacterium sp. UM_Kg1
CCTTCAGCGGCGCCGGCACCGGCCGCACCGCCGACACCGCCCTGGCCGCCGGCCGCACCGTTGCCACCGTTGCCACCGGCGCCCTCGACACCGGCCGCGCCAGCACCGCCGGCGCCGCCGGCACCACCAACGCCACCGACGCCACCGTTACCGCCGTTGCCGGTCTGGCCGCCGCCCTGACCGCCGGCGCCACCGTTGCCCGCGTTGCCACCGGCAACACCGTCGGTGCCGTCAGCGCCATCTTCCGCGCCGTCCTCGCCGGCCGTGCCGGCCCAGCCGTTGCCACCGGCGCCGCCGTCGCCGCCATTGCCGTCGACGCCTGCGGCCCCGGCGTTACCGGTTGCACCACCAGCTGCACCGCCGGCCGCAGCGGCACCACCGCTACCGCCGTTGCCGCCGTTACCGCCGACTGCATCGACCAAGCCGACAGCACCTGCCCCGCCGTCGCCACCGGCACCGCCGTTACCGCCGACGCCGCCGTTGCCGTCGACACCCGCCACACCGGGAACAGAGCCGACACCGGCCGCACCACCGACGCCGCCCTGACCGCCGACAGCACCGTTGCCGCCGGCCCCACCGGCACCGCCGTTACCGTCGCCCTCGTCAGCGAAGGTACCGGCCGCACCGGCCGCACCGGCGCCACCGTTGCCGCCGGCCCCACCGACACCACCGGCACCACCATTGCCAGCCGCACCGGGGGTATGCACCCCGAAGAAGCCACCCGCGCCACCGTTACCGCCGACACCACCGTTACCGGCAAGGCCACCGACGCCGGCATCGCCACCGTCGGGCTCGTTCTCATCACCGGCCGCCCCGGCACCTCCCGCGCCACCGGTGCCGCCGACACCACCGGTGCCACCGGCACCGGAGTTACCGAACAACCCGGCCACACCACCGTTGCCGCCCGCGCCGCCGTCACCCGCCGCACCACCAGCCTGACCGATGCCACCGGCAGCACCGGTACCGCCGGTACCGCCGGTACCGCCGGCACCGCCGTTGCCGAAGAAGAAGCCACCGTCGCCGCCGATACCACCGGCGAAACCATCCAGACCGATGTCGCCGATGCCGCCCTGGCCACCGGCACCGCCGTTGCCCAGCAGGTAGCCACCGGCGCCGCCGTCACCACCGAGACCGAAGAAACTGCCGCCGTCACCACCGTTGCCGACCAGACCGGCGTTGGCGCCGTCGAGGCTGAAGTCGGTCGAGGCGAACTGGTAGGTGCCGTTCTCGATACCGGCCAGCGTGATCACGTTGTCGTTGGCGTCCAGCAGGACCACGCCGTCGGCGCCCAGCACCTCGCCCTCGGCATTGACGAACGCACCGCTGCCGCCGTCACCGAACAGGAAGCCGCCCGACTCGGCAGCGTTGTAGATCAGGTCACCGTTTTCGTCGAGGGTGACGAACGCGTTGTCGCCGTTGTCGAAGATGCCATCGATACGCAGGCCGCTGTCGATCAGGAACTGGTTGATGCCATAGATCGGTTGGTAGATCAGCGTGTTGATGGTGTTCGCGATCAGCGCGTTGAGCTCGTCGAGCGGAGTGATTTCTGCCGCGCCAGGCACGTCAGCGCCGAACAGGGCGCTCCAGTCAAACGACGAGGAGTCCACCGTCGACGGCGCGATCCAGCTGAACAGGTCCTCGAAGAAGTCCTCGAAGTCAGCGCTGGCCGGCGCCGCCGCGACCGGCGTCAACCCGAACGCAAGGAATGCACCCGCGGCACTGGTGGCACCGACGGCGCGACTGAGACGACGATTCCTGCCCTTGGCAGCTGATCGGTTCGACATGGTGTCCCTTCAGGTGAGATCTAGCTTTGGCGGCTGACGGGGGCGCAAATTGCTTAGGTCGATTTAAGGTAACAGAGCCAGGAGAGGCCGGGCAACCAGATGGAATGCTGGATGTCGCAAGCTTGCCGAAACGGCGGTGAGCAGTGGATCTATGCGCAGTATGAGCGAAATATTCGGACATTCGTCCAAGTTTGGAACGGAACACAGGCAGGCTGGATTTACTCAGGGCGAGCAAGACACTGTGAACTACATGAATTTCTATTAACTTCCCACAGCGGTTGCTGAGTTGTCACAGGCGCTCTATGAGTGGGCCCGGATAATCGTCCTTGCCGGCGACTTCCCGCCACCCGTCGGCCGTGACCAAGCCGTTGCTGACTCTGATTAGGATTCCCGCGTGGCCGAGATGACACCCCGCCCCTTGGAGTTGTCGACGCAGGTGTGGCGTTTCCTGGTCACCGGAGCACTGTCGGCGGTGGTGGACTTCGGGCTGTACCTGCTGCTGTACCTGGGTGCAGCTGTCCCGGTCGACTTCGCCAAGGCGATCAGCTTCGTCGCCGGCACCACGACGGCCTACCTGATCAACCGGCGCTGGACCTTCCAATCGGCGGCCCACGCCGGACGATTCATGGCCGTGATGGTGCTCTACGCGTTGACATTCGGGGTGCAGGTGGGGATCAACCATGTCTGCCTGGCGCTGTTGGATTACCAGCGGTGGGCGCTGCCGGTGGCCTTCGTGGCCGCACAGGGGACCGCGACCGTCATCAACTTCGTGGTGCAGCGCGCGGTGATCTTCCGGGCCCGCTGACAATGCCCTGGTAGCCGGCGGGGTCCTCCGACGCAAACGGGGCCCGGTCCAAAGACCGGGCCCCGCTGCCGAACCATGCGCTCCTTACGGGAGGGGGAATACGTTGGCCCCATTGGTGCCGGTCCGAACTTCGCCGTCGACGTCCTGCCCCGGAGCGGCGAACCGCTCCAGGGACTGACCCGCACCGCCGGTGTTACCCGCCCCGCCCCCGCTGCCGCCGTTCCCGGCGGTCGCCTGGCCGTTGGTGTAGGACGAGGCCTCGGCCGGGGCGCCCACGTTGTGCACGCCGACGTTGGCGTAGCCGCCGGCGCCGCCCACGCCGCCGACATAACCCTCGCCGCCGTTACCGCCCTGGACGGTGTTGCCGGTAGCCAGGGCGCCTTCGCCGAGGCCGACGATCTGAGTCACCAGCCCGCTGCCGTTGCCGCCTTTACCGCCGTCATATCCGCTACCACCGTTGCCGCCGACGACGCTGCCGCCCGCCTCCGCACCGATGCCACTGGCCTGGATGGCGGCCCGGTTCCCGTTACCGCCCACGGAGTTCTCGCCGAAGGCGTCGCCGCCATGGCCGCCCTGCACCGTCCCGCGCGCGATGCCTTCACCATCATCGGTGCCCGCACCGAAGTCACGTCCCGCACTGATGTAGCCGATCGCGCCGGTTCCGCCGGCGCTGCCCACACCTTCGGCGTCACCGCCGTTTCCACCGGTCGCCTGGCCTTCTACGGTTCCGTAGTTCAGTGCCCAGAGGTAACCCCGGCCCGCATCGCCACCCGTGCCGGCGTCCACGCCGTCACCACCGGCACCGCCGGTGGCGCTGGCGGTCTGCACGGTGCCATCGGCCGTCACCTCGACATCAGCGTTGCCGCCGGCGCCGCCGACGCCTCCGACGCCGGCGCCGCCCGCGCCGGCGGTCGCCACCGTGGAGGTGACGGTGCCGGCGCCATCGGCGAGGATGGTGGCTTTGCCGCCGGCGCCGCCGTCGGTGCCCGCACCGCCCTGGCCGCCGACCGCGTGGCTGCCGGTGATGGTGGTGCCTCCACCGGAGGCGATCACATACGCCCCGCCGCCGTGTGCGGCGTCGGTGGCATCGCCACCGGTGGCCGTGCTGGCGGTGATCACGGCACCATCGATCGCCTCGATGCGGGCCTCACCCCCGAAGCCGCCGTAGCCGCCGACGGAGAACAGCGAGAACCCGCTGAAGCCGCTGCCGCCATCGCCGCCTTGGACATGGCTGTCGATGACCGTGGCGTCGATGGCTTCGATCGCCGCGCCCCCGCCGGGGCCGGTGGCCGTGGCGTTGCCGCCGGTCGCCGAACTCGACTCGACCTGGCCGTTACTGGCATACACCGACGCCCCACCGCCGGAACCACCGTTGCTGCCGTTGCCGCCCGTGACCTGGGTGGCGTTGACGGAGCCGCCCAAGTCAACCGCCACGATCGCAGAGCCGCCGCTGCCGCCACTTCCGGCGTCGCCGCCGGTGACCACCACGGAGGTGGCCGTGCTGCCTGCCCCGTCCACGCTGATGCTGGCCGAACCGCCCTGCGAGGTGTCGCTGCCGTTGCCGCCGGTGACCGAACTGCCGGTGATCGCACCGCCGTTGACCGCCGACAGGGCAGCATCACCACCGTAGCCGCCGACGCCGGCGTCGCCACCGGTGATGCTGCTGTCGGTGATGCTGCTGGACGCGTCGACGGTGACGCTCACCGAGCCGCCATCGTAGGTCGTTGAGGCCTGCCCACCGGTGATCTGCACGTCGGAGAGGGTGCCTTCGACGTCAACGCTGACCACCCCACCGGTCAGGCCCGCAGCCCCGCGACCGAGGGCGGTGCCGTTGTCACCGTCGCCGCCGGCTCCGCCGGTTGCGGTGACACCGTCGATGGTGCCGCTGCCGCCGACATAGGCGCCGCCGCCACCACCGCCGCCGCCGCCGCCGTAGCCGATGCCGGCACCGAGGTAGCCCGTGCCGCCGTCACCGCCGGCCCCGCCGACCGCACCGACGCCGACCGCCGCACCAGTCCCACCGGCGCCGCCCTTGCCGCCGGCCGCGCCGACGCCGCCGTCACCGCCGCTGCCGCCGGTGCCACCGGATTGCGCATCCGTCCCGGCCATGCCGTAGCCGTTGCCGCCGTCACCGCCGTCACCGCCGTTGCTCGAGGCACCCACGGTGCCGCCGACTGCGCCGGCACCCATACCGGCCGCCCCACCGGCCCCGCCGGCGGCCCCGTTACCGCCGTTACCGCCGTCACCGGCTACCGCGCCGCCACCGCCGCCGAGGCCGTCGCCACCGTCACCGGCTGTGCCGGCCGCGCCGCCGTTGCCGCCGTTGCC
>NZ_JRMK01000215.1:0-4907 GCF_000972925.1 Mycobacterium sp. UM_Kg1
GTGTATAAGAGACAGGCGTCGGCCAGGGGGCAGGCCGCGATGAAGACCTTCGAACGGACTCGGCCGACGGTTGGCGCGATGGCGGTCGGAGTGGCCCGGGCTGCCTACGAATACGCCCTCGAATACGCCTGTCAGCGGGAACAGTTCGGCCGCAAGATCGGCGAGTTTCAGGCCGTCTCCTTCAAGCTGGCGGACATGAAGAGCCGTATCGACGCCGCCCGGCTGATGGTCTGGCGGGCCGGCTGGATGGCGCGCAACAACAAGGCGTTCGACAACGCCGAGGGTTCGATGGCCAAGCTGTTCGCCAGCGAGACCGCGGTCTACGTCACCGACGAAGCCATCCAGATCCTGGGCGGCAACGGCTACACCCGGGACTACCCGGTCGAGCGGATGCACCGCGACGCCAAGATCTTCACGATCTTCGAGGGCACCAGTGAGATCCAGCGACTTGTCATCGCCCGGGCACTGACCGGCCTGGCTTTGCGCTGACCGCAACCCGGAGCCATCCGGCCGAAAAAGAACCAAGGTTCACTTAATCGCCTTCGGGCGCAGAATTCAGCCCTTCGGTGCCGTCTCGTCGACGGTCGACTGTCCCGGTGTACCGGTGGTCGCGATTGCTCCCTCGATGTAGCGCCGGGAACCGGGCCTCCGACGCCGTCGCGACGCCGCGGTGGTTGCCGGCCGCCGTTCGGGTGGCCGCGAGACGGCGCGCCCGCAGCAGGTTCGGCCGCCGGCGGCGCGGAACGCCGCGCGGGTGGGCGCGAGGTCGGGGAAAGGTTGCCACCAGCAGTGAAAAGTCGTCGGCGAATGTGCCAAGGCGTGGAACTTCCGGTTGACATGTACCGCGCTCCGTGTTTACTGTGGGCCACAACCTACGGAACCGTAGGTTGGGCTGGGGGGCCAACTGAGGGCCACAGTTCTTTAGGGAGGGGACTGGAAGCATGGTGGACGTTCAGACGGCGCTACTGCACGAACTGGAACCGATAGTCGAGCAGAACCTCAACCGCCACCTGAAAGCGGCCAAGCCGTGGCTGCCGCACGACTACGTGCCGTGGAGCCGCGGGCGCGATTTCGCCTTCCTCGGCGGAGAGGATTGGGTTCCCGAAGACTCGCCGCTGGACCCGGTCGCCAAAGCTGCATTGCTGGTTAACTTGTTGACCGAGGACAACCTGCCGTCGTACCACCGCGAGATTGCCAACACCTTCGGCCGCGACGGGGCCTGGGGCAGCTGGGTGGGTCAGTGGACCGCTGAGGAGGGCCGTCACAGCATCGCGCTGCGTGACTATCTCGTGGTCACCCGCGGCATAGACCCGGTGAATCTGGAGAACATGCGGATGGCCCACACCATCGCCGGCTACGACTCCGGCGGCAAGAACATTCTGCAGGTGCTGGCCTACGTGTCGATCCAGGAACTCGCCACCCGGGTCTCACACCGAAACACCGGCAAAGCCTCCGGGTGTCCTATCGCCGACCAGTTGCTGGCCCGGGTCGCACTCGACGAGAACCTGCACATGATCTTCTACCGGAACCTGCTGCAGGCAGCTTTCGACGTCGCACCGGACGACACCATGTGTGCGATCCGCGACGAGGTGCTCGGCTTCGCGATGCCCGGGATGAACATGCCCGGCTTCCAGGGGAACGCCGTCATGATCGCCAAGGCCGGTATCTACGATCTGCGCATCCACCACGACGAGGTCGTGCAGCCGGTGTTGCGATTCTGGAAAGTGGCTGAGCGCAACGATTTCGGCGAGGCGGGGGAGCAGGCTCGTGAGCAGGTCGCCGGCTTCATGAAGATGGTCGACGAACGTGCCACCTACTACGAGGAGAAGGCGAAGGCGCGCGAGCGGGTTTCCGCCTAGGCGGGCTTCGCCTCTTGATCGACGTGTAGTAGGTGGTGTCGGCCATCGTCACCGCCCCGGCGTCGCGCTCCGGTGTGGGACGCCGGTACTGCGCCAACAGGTCGGCCAGGCTTTGGCCGGTCGATGTCCAGCCCAAGGGGGCCAGGTAGGCGGCGACGTCGTTGCGGTCGCCTTCATACCCGAGTTCGGAGAACTCCAGGTCGAAGCCGTGCTCCTGCCACTTCTCGGTGGCGCTGCGCATCGTCTCGCGGGCCTGCTCCTGTTCGGCCCCCGACAGGTTCGGGATGGCCTCGGTGGCCAGTCGGCTGCCGTCGGCGCTGAGCGCGGTGAGATTGTCCAGCAGCCGGTCCTGTGCCTGCGGCGGCAGATAACCCAGCAGTCCCTCGGCGATCCATGCGGTGGGCTGGGTGCGGTCGAAACCCGCCGCGATCAATGCGGCCGGCCAGTCGTCGCGGAGATCGACCGCCACGGCGCGCCGATCCGCGGTCGGCTCGGCGCCCAGGTCCGCCATCGTCGCGGCCTTGAAATCGAGCACCGCCAGCTGGTCGATCTCGAAGATCGTCACACCGTCGGGCCAGTTCAGGCGGTAGGCGCGGGCGTCCAGGCCTGATGCCAGGATCCCCAGTTGGCGAATCCCGTCCTGCGTGGCGCCGGTCAGGAACGCGTCGAAAAAGCGGGTGCGGGCGGCCATCGCGTCGGGCATCTGGCCGAGCTTCCAGGGGGAGTCGTGGTCGTCGAGGTCGGTGCCCTCCAGGTCGCCGGCGGCCCACCTGGTCAGGAAGTCGACACCGACGGCGCGCACCAGTGGTTCGGCGAAGCGGTCGTCGATCAGCGGATTCTCGGCTTTGGTGGCGATGGCCCGGGCGGCTGCGACCATCGTCGCGGTGGCTCCGACGCTGGTGGCCAGGTCCCAGGTGTCGTTGTCGGTTCGTGCCATGGCGTACTCCTCGAAGATGGCTGACGAGACGATTTAGTTAGTCTAGCAAGTAATTAGTTTAATTAACAATCATCCGTGCGTGCCTGATCGCCGCTACCGGCTGCCGCGGGCCGTCGTCGGCTAATGCAGGGTCAGATAGATCAGCGCGATGTTGAGGCTGCCGATCACCGCCGTGACGGCCCAGCCCAACGCCGAGGTGAGCTGCCCATTGGCGTCGTCACCCATCAGGGTGCGGTCGCCGGTCGCCCGGATCAGCGGCACCAGCGCGAACGGGATGCCGAAAGACAGCACCACCTGTGAAATCACCAGCGCCCGGGTGGGCTCGATGCCGGCGGCGAGGATTATCAGCGCCGGTATCAACGTGATCAGCCGGCGCCACAGCAGCGGGACCGACACCCGCAGCAGGCCGGCCATGATCATGGAGCCGGCATAGGCGCCCACCGAGGTCGAAGCCAGGCCAGAGGCCAGCAGCCCGACCGCGAAGAACAGCGCGACCGTGGGGCCCAGGGCGTTGCCCACCGCGGCGTGCGCTCCCTCGATGGAGTCGGCGTAGTCCAGTCCGCGCAGATTGTGGGCGGCCACCACCAGCATGGCCAGGTTCAGCGAGCCGGCCACCAGCATGGCCAAGCCGACGTCCCACCGGGTCACCCGTAGAAGTCGTCGCCTGGCCGAGCCGGGCTCCGGTCGGCCGTGCCGGTCGCGGGCCAGGCCCGAGTGCAGGTACACCGCGTGAGGCATCACCGTGGCCCCCAGGATCGCGGTGGCCAACAACAGGCTTTCAGCGCCGTCGAAACGGGGCATCAGGCCGGCGGCGACATCGGCCGGCGCCGGCGGGGCGACCACCAGACTGGCCAGGAATCCGATGGCGATGATGACCAGCAGCCCGCTGGTCACCTGTTCGAACATTCGCGGTCCGCGCCGGTCGCCCACCATCAACAGCGCTATCGACACCGTCCCGGTGATCAGGCCGCCGAGCACCAGCGGCAATCCGAAGATCAGGTTCAGGGCGATCGCGCCGCCCACCACCTCGGCCAGATCTGTTGCCATGGCAACCAATTCGGCCTGCAGCCAATAAGCGATGCGTGCCGGCGTACTGCTGTGGGCGCCGATGACCTCCGGCAGTGAACTCCCGGTCACCAATCCGAGCTTCGCCGACAGGTACTGCACCAGGCCCGCCATGACATTGGCCGCGACGATGACCCACACCAGCAGGAACCCGTACTTGGCGCCGGCGCTGACATTGGCGGCTACGTTGCCCGGGTCCACGTAGGCGATGGCCGCGACGAAAGCCGGGCCGAGCAGCGCCCAGCCCGGCTTGAGTCGCACCGCGGGGTCTGCGGCCACCGGCGCCCTTTCCGTCCGACGAACAGAAAAGTCAGGGTAGCCGGAAATCCGGGGGAGCGTCCGTGGTCAGTCGGCGCGGTAGAGGCCCCTGCCGGTGATCAGCGGCAGGTCCAGGGTGGTCCGAATCCCCGGCTCGGCCGCCACCACCGCGGGAATCGCGTTGACCACCCGCATCGCGGTTGCCACCAGGCCGGCGTGGTTGTGGTCGCCGTTGGGGCTGGACAGGCACAGGTCCAGGGCGTAGGAGGGCTCGCCGGTCACCTCGACCCGGTAGGACCCGCCGGGTTGCGCCGGTTGCGGCCACTGCGGACACAGGTCTTCGCGCAGCCGCGTGACGTGCTCGAGCACCACGGCGGCTCGGCCGTCGACCATGCCGCGCACTTCGAAGCGCAAGGCGGCGGCGGTGCCCTTCGCGATGGCGCCGGAGGCGATGGTGAAGTCCTCCGGCGCGGGCACCCGGGTATGGGACTGCTCGACCGCGTCGAGTTGCAGCCCCAGGCCGGCCGCGAGCTGGCGCACCACCGAGCCCCACGCCAGGCTCAGCACGCCCGGCTGCAGCAACATCGGGGTTTCGTCCATCGGCTTTCCGAAGCCCATCACGTCGAACATGACGGCGGCGCTGTCGTAGGTGGCGTAGTCGACGATCTCCATGCAGCGGATCTGCTCAATGCTCTGGCAGGTGCCCGCCAACGCCAGCGGCAGCAGGTCGTTGGCGAATCCCGGATCGATGCCGTTGATGAACAGGCTCGAACCTGTCTCTTATACAC
>NZ_JRMK01000216.1:0-4754 GCF_000972925.1 Mycobacterium sp. UM_Kg1
CAGAATGTCGACGGCGACGGCACTGGCCAGTGGCGTGGCCACCGGTGCCGCAACGATCGCGCCGGCACCGATCAGTGCGACGGTGGCGGTGGTCCAGGATCGAATAACAGTTCGCTGCATGGCCTATTCCTCACGGGGTCACACTGGTGCCGACGATGGCTTCGCCGCGTAACTGTACGTTAGCTGATAGGAGTATGAAAATCGGTCGTAATGGGCCTTATGGCTCCGGCGTCGGCCGCTGGTCCTCGCCCGGCGAGCTGCAGGTGGCGGCCCCGAACACCTCGGCATACCGGCGCTGGTCTGCCAACGCCCGCTCCATCGGCGCCGCCACCGCGTCGACCGAGGCCTTGACCGCGGCGAGCGCGCGTGCCGGAGCGCCCACGAACTGGCGCGCCCAGGCCATCGCCGCCTCGTAGACCCCGTCCGGGGCGACCATCTGCTCCACCAGACCCAGGGCCAGCGCCTCTTCGGCGTCGAAGAACCGCCCGCTGTACGCCAGCTCCTTGGCACGGCTCGCCCCGATGGTGCCGGCCAGGCGCGCCAGACCGCCGCCGTCGGGAACCAGGCCGGCCAGAATCTCGGTCGCCCCGAACTTGACGTTGTCGCCACAGACGCGCCAATCCGCGGCCAGCGCCAGCGCCAGACCACTTCCCAGCGCATAGCCGGTGATGGCCGCCACCGTCGGCTTTCCGATGGCCGCCACGGCCTGCACCGCATCGTGGCGCACCCGGGCGAACACCTCGGCCTCAGCGGCGATCAACGTGCGCAGCTCCGGGACATCGTCGCCTGCGCAGAAGATCTCATGGCCGCCGTAGAGCACCACCGCGGCGATGTCGTCGCGATCGGAGATCTCGGCTGCGGCCGCAACGATCTCCCGGTAGACCTGCCGGGTCATGGCGTTGTTCGGCGCCCGGGAGACCAGCAGGGTGGCCACCCCGGGTTCGTCGGCGCCGCTGTGCACCGTGACGAATTCGCTCACCCGGGCCACCTCTTCCCGCGTGCCGCGTTGTACCGCTCGGAATTGAAGAATTCGATCTCCCAGTTATCGCCGCGGCGGGCCAGGTCCGGCTGCACCACCACGATCTGACGCTCCACCGTCATCACCGCCTCGACGCTGCGGCCCACCAGCGAATCCAGCTGCGTCCAGGTCGGCGGGAGCAAAAAGCTGTTTCCCGCCGCGAAGTCTTCGATCGCCGCCTCCGGGGTGAGCCAACCCGCCCGGTCGGCCTCGGTGTTCTCCCCGTCCGCGCGCTGACCGACTGGCAGCGCGCCCACGAAAAAGTACGTGTCGTAGCGGCGGGTGCGTTCGGCCTCCGGAGTCACCCAGTTCGCCCAGGGCCGCAGTAACTCGGCATGCAGGATCAGCTTCTCGGCGTTCAGGAAATCGGCGAACGAGAGCTCCCCGGCGGTCAGCGCTCGACGGGCGTCGGCGTAGACCGAAGCGTCGGAGACAACTCGCCCGGAATCGTCGGCGGGACCGGCGAACAGCACCCCGGATTCCTCGAAGGTCTCGCGCGCGGCAGCACAGACCAGGGCGGCCGCCAGGTCGGTGTCCACCCCGAAACGCTGCGCCCACCAGGTCGGACCCGGTCCGTGCCAGGCGATCTCGGTACTGCGGTCGCGGTCGTCGACTCCCCCGCCGGGAAACACCATCACCCCGGCGGCGAACTGCATCGCGGCATGGCGGCGCATCAGGAACACATCGAGAGCGCTCCCGCCGGCGGCAGCCGCGCCCTCACGCACCAACATCACCGTCGCGGCAGGCCGCGCGGGTAACGGTGGTGGTGGATGTTGGGTCATGCGCGCCTCCGGTGGGCTGCTCGGCTACGGGTCCGGCGCGCGAAGTAACGCCCGTCGATGACGTCCAGCGAGATCGACTGCCCGTAAGTGGCCGACAGGTTCTCGGCGGTGAGCACCTCCTCGAGCAGACCGGATGCCACGGCGCGGCCCTCGGCCAGCAGCAGGCAGTGGGTGAAGCCGACCGGAATCTCCTCGACGTGGTGGGTCACCAGCACGATCGCGGGCGCATCGGGATCAGCGGCCAGATCCGCCAAGCGGGCGACCAGCTCTTCCCGACCACCAAGGTCCAGGCCCGCCGCGGGCTCGTCGAGCAGCAGCAGCTCCGGGTCGGTCATCAGCGCCCGGGCGATCAGCACCCGCTTGCGCTCGCCTTCGGACAGCGTGCCGTACGTGCGATCGGCCAGGTGCTCGGCGCCCAGACTCTCCAGCATGTCGACCGCCCGCTCATGATCGACAGCGTCGTAGCGCTCCCGCCACCGCCCGAGCACTGCGTAGCCGGCCGAGATGACCAAGTCGCTGACCGTCTCCCCGCCCGGTATCCGCTGCGCCAGGGCTGCCGAGCTCAGACCGACCCGGGCCCGCAGCTCGGTGGTGTCGACCCGGCCAAGCCGCTCACCCAACACGTAAGCCACACCCGAGGAGGGGTGCTCGCTGGCAGCGGCGATCCGCAGCAATGAGGTCTTGCCCGCCCCGTTGGGGCCGATGATCACCCAGCGCTCATCGAGCTCGACCGACCAGTCCAGCGGGCCCACCAGGGTCCGCCCGTCACGGACCAGCGATACGCCCTCGAACTGGATCAACAGATCCTGGTCGGCCCCGGCTGCGGGAGCGGAACATCCGGTATCGGGCACGGCCCTATCGTGCCGTATGCCGGCTGCGTGCCGACCGACCGGGGTACGACCACCGAGGGCGCATTTTCGATCGATTCTTCTTGCCGGTAACCCGCGCGGCCCTGTTGTAATGTTTTGCACAGTTCGCACTCATCAATGCTTAGGGTTTATTCCGGGGGGCTTCGATGGTCCGTATTTCCAGTGCTGTCGCGGTCGGGCTTGTCAGTGCCGGTCTCATCGTCTGCCCCTCCCCTGCGGGCGCCGCGGCGCCGGCGGTCCAGCTCACCGGCGCCGGGTCGCCGCTGGGCGGCGGGACCGCGTTGATCATGGGCGGCAGCGGCATGCCCACGCCCGGCCCCGGCTACGCGGACCTGGTCAACGAGCTCTACCTGGCGCCCCTCGGCTTCACCGGCAGCACCCAGATCCTGACCACTCCCGAAACGCTGTACCCGTTCCTGGGTGCGTTCACCGGGACTTTCGACAGTTCGGTCGAAGAAGGCATCCAGATTCTGGAGGCAGCGATCCTCGACCAGATCGCGGGCGG
Organism: Mycobacterium sp. UM_Kg1; assembly: GCF_000972925.1. Classification (NCBI taxonomy): domain Bacteria; kingdom Bacillati; phylum Actinomycetota; class Actinomycetes; order Mycobacteriales; family Mycobacteriaceae; genus Mycobacterium; species Mycobacterium sp. UM_Kg1. The sequence goes on from NZ_JRMK01000216.1 coordinate 3,175, forward strand.
TCAGGTCGACGCCGACAACCCCGTCGTGGTGTTCGGGTGGTCGCAGAGCGCGGTGATCTCGTCGCTGCTCATGCAACAACTCGCCGACCAGGGCGTGCCCAGCGACTACGTGCACTTCGTGCTGATCGGCAACGAGAGCCTTCCCAACGGCGGCATGCTGTCCCGCTTCGACATTCCGACCGGGACGTATCCGGAAATACCCAGCTTCGGAATGACATTCAGCGGCGCAGCGCCCGCCAATCTGTTCCCCACCACCGTCTACACCAACGAGTACGACGGTTTCGCCAATTTTCCGCAGTATCCGATCAATTTCTTGTCCACGATCAACGCCGTGATGGGCATCATCTTCGCGCACCCGACCTATCTGGGGCTCAGTCCCGAGGACATCGCAAACGCGGTGCTGCTTCCGACTTCGGGCCCGGATCTCTTGACCGACTACTACATGATCCCCTCCGACACATTGCCGCTGCTGGCTCCGCTGCAACTGCTGCCCTACATCGGCAACCCGCTGGTCGATCTACTCGATCCGGCACTGCGAGTGCTGGTGAATCTCGGATACGGCAACATCGAGCACGGCTGGAGCCCGGACTTCGCCGACACCCCCACCGGCATCGGAGTCCTGCCCGACTTCAGTGTCCTGCAGCAGGTTCCGCAAGCACTGTTCGACGGCGTGCAGAAGGGCATCACCGACGCCTTCAACACCTTGATGGATCCCGCCAACTACGTCTATTCACTGCCGGAGTGGGCCGAACAGTTGACGAGCCTGGGCGGCATCATGGAAGGCGGTCAGACCTCTTTCGGAGTCACGGTCCCCACCACGTGGGACGACCTCTTCGGCTCGTTCCCGCCGCACACGGGCTTTCCGCCGCTGGACGTGCTCAGCGCCTTGCTGTTCACGCTGCCCGAGTACAGCTACAACGCCTTCATGTCCGAGATCGCCGAGGGCGACCTCCTCGACGCCATCGGATTACCGCTCGCCGCCACCGCCGGGCTCCTGCCGCTGGCGTTGATCGGCGCGTTGCTGTAAGGCGTCCGGCTAGGCCGGCGGGATCTCGACCCGCCGCAGCAAGCCGTCGTGTGCGTCGGCGGCTTCGATCTCTGCCCGGGTGACCCCGAGCAGGAACAGCACGGTGTCCAGGTACGGGTAACTCAGGGAGGCGTCGGCGATCTCCCGCAACGCCGGCTTGGCGTTGAAGGCCACGCCCAGCCCCGCCGTGGACAGCATGTCGATGTCATTGGCGCCGTCGCCGACGGCCACGGTCTGCTCCAGCGGCACGCCCATCTGGGCGGCGAACTCGCGCAGCGCCTCGGCCTTGCCGGCCCGGTCCACCACGGCACCGGTGACCCGTCCGGTGAGTTTGCCGTCCACGATCTCAAGCTCGTTGGCCGCCACAAAGTCCAGCTGCAGGTCGGCGGCCAGCGGCTCGATCACCTGGCGGAAACCACCGGAGACCACCCCGCATTTGAAGCCGAGCCGACGCAGGGTGCGCACGGTGGTCCGCGCCCCGGGGGTCAGCTCGATCTGCTCGGCCACCTCGTCGACGACACTGGCGGGCAGGCCGGCCAGCGTGGACACCCGG
>NZ_JRMK01000217.1:0-4719 GCF_000972925.1 Mycobacterium sp. UM_Kg1
AGATGTGTATAAGAGACAGCCCCTGGGCCATGCGCGCCCAGTCCTGGGGACGCTCGGTGCGCAGTTGTTCGATCGGTAGGTATCCGGCCAGTTCCCGGTCGTATTCGGCGAACCGCTCGTCGATGTCGATACCGAGACCGAGCTGCTCCGCGAGCGGCTCGGCGGTCTGGATCGCCCGGCGCTGCGGGCTGCTGACCAGGCGGGTGACCGGGAAGCGAGCCAGCGCATCCGGCAGGCGCTGGGCTTGGGCGAATCCGGTCTCGGACAGCTCCGGGTCGGAGCCCTGGCCGTACTCACTGCGCAGCGGGAGCGCGTGGCGGATCAGCAGCAACTGCACGACTGCCACCCTAAGGGGCCGGTTGCGCCCGGCATCACGGGGTGACGATGTTGAAGTTCGGGTCGGGGGCGTCCAGGACGCCGAGCAGGTTCGCCCAGGCCGTCTGATCCCCGGTGACCTCCAACCCGCCACCCCCCAGCAGTGCCGCCAGCAGCGCAAGCTTGGTGGGCGCCGTGACGGTGACGTCCGCACTGTCCGGATCTGCCGAAGTCTTGCGGTGCACCAGCACGCCGTTGCGCAGGGTGAGCCGGTAGTTGACACCGGTGTCGGCGAACACGACATCCAGGGCCAGCTCCAGGTCCCACGCCCGCGGCCCATTGACCCGGATCGCCAGGGTGTCGAAGATCTGCTCGGGGCTCAGTTGCGCGAGCAGCGCCGCCGAGGTGACGTTGCCGACGGTGCCGAAGTTGCGGGTGCGCAGTTCGGTGGCGCCGGACAGAAAGAAGTTGCGCCAAGTCGCGTTCTCCGCGCCGTAGGCCAGCTGTTCCAGCGTGTCGGCGTAGAGCCTGCGCGCCCCGGCATGGTCGGCGTCGGTGAATATCGCATGGTCGAGAAGGGTTGCTGCCCAACGAAAGTCACCGTCATTGAAGGCGGCTTCAGCCAGTTCGACGACGCGGTCCACGCCACCCATCGCTGCGGCGTAGCGGGGCCCCAGCGCTTCGGGCGGGTGCGGCCACAACCGGGCCGGGTTGCCGTCGAACCAGCCCAGGTACCGCTGATAGACGGCTTTGACGTTGTGGCTGACCGACCCGTAGTAGCCACGGGCGTGCCAGGCGTTGTCCAGGGCGGGCGGCAGCGCGAAATCCTCGGCGATCTCGACCCCAGTGAAGCCGCGGTTGAGCAGCCGCAGGGTCTGGTCATGCAGGTAGGCGTACAGATCACGCTGCAGGCCAAGGTATTCCACGATTCGCTCGGTGCCCCACGTCGGCCAGTGGTGCGAGGCGAAGACGACGTCGGACCGCCCGGCGAAGGTGTCGATGGCCTCGGTGAGATAGCCCGCCCAGGCCCGCGGGTCGCGCACCAGCGCGCCGCGCAGCGTGAGCAGGTTGTGCTGGTTGTGGGTGGCGTTCTCGGCCATGCACAGCGCCCGGAACTGCGGGAAGTAGAAGTGCATCTCCGCCGGCGCCTCGCTTCCCGGCGCCATCTGGAATTCGATGCGCACTCCGTCGATGTCCAGGGTTTGGCCGGTTTGGCTGATGGTGACGGTGGGGACGATGACCGACACCTGCCCGGTCGAGGTGTTCTGGCCAAGGCCGCAGCCGACCTGCCCGCGCGGGCCCCGCGCCAGCACGGTGCCGTACATGTAGCCGGCCCGGCGCAGCATTGCGGTACCGGCGTAGACGTTCTCCGACACCACATGCTCGACGAAGCCCTCCGGCGCGATCACCGCCACCCGGCCGGCGTCGACGTCGGCCTGCGAGGTCACGCCGAGCACGCCGCCGAAGTGGTCGATGTGGCTGTGCGTGTAGATGACCGCGGTGACGGGCCGGTCACCGCCGCGGTGCGCGCGGTAGAGCGCCAGCGCCGCGGCGGCGACCTCGGTGGAGATCAGCGGATCGATGACGATGACCCCGTGGTCGCCCTCGACGAAGGTGATGTTGGAGATGTCGAAGCCGCGCACCTGGTAGATGCCCTCGACCACTTCGTAGAGCCCCTGTTTGGCGGCCAGTTGGGACTGTCGCCACAGAGAGGGATGCACCGAGGTCGGCGGATCGCCGGCGAGAAAGTCGTAACTGTCGTTGTCCCAGACCACCCGGCCGTCGGCGGCGGTGATGACGCAGGGTGTCAGGGCGGCGATGAACCCGCGGTCGGCATCGGCGAAGTCTGCGGTGTCGTCGAAGGGCAGAGTGGCGCGCAGCTGCGCGTGGGCGGCCGCGATCGACGCGCTGACCGGCTGGTTCTCCATGTCGGACAGCTTGCCACCGCAGGCCGGTCCGCAGGGGTCAGCGGCGCCGCCGAAACGCGGTCAATGCGTGGCGCAGCCGCGTCGGCCATGCGGGACGCGCCACCCGGTCGCGGGTCTCGCGTGCCTCGCGGGCGTAGTCGCGGATCGACTCGTCGCCTTCTTCAGCGCGCATCGGCCACCGCCTGCGCCGCATCCTCCGGCGGGTCTTCGGGGACCAGCCGTTCCGGCACTTCGCTCGGCGCCAGGCGTTCCGGTGCCTCCGCGGGCGCCAAGCGCTCGGGCGGCTCGTCCGGCCGGCCCGGTTCGGGCGGCATTTCGGGATTCATCCGCATCGCCTACCCGCCGGGCGCCGGGCGCAAACCCCTGAGGCGGCTAGCGGGGCAGCCGAACCGTGAACACGGTACGGCCGGGTGCACTGCTGACAGTGATGGTCCCGCGGTGCGCCCGGACCACCGCCGAGGCGATCGCCAGCCCGAGCCCGGTGCTGCCCCCGGTGCGGGACCGGGAGGTGTCCCCGCGGGCGAACCGCTGGAAGATCTCCGCCACGAACTGCGCCGGGATGCCCGGACCGTCGTCGGTGACGCTGAGCACCGCCTCCTGGCCGTCGACGCCCAGCCGCAGCGTCACCACGGTGCCCGGACCGGTGTGGACGCGCGCGTTGGTGAGCAGGTTGGCCACCACCTGGTGCAAACGGGCGGCGTCGCCGGGCACGATCACCGGCTCGTCGGGCAGCTCCAGGCGCCAGTGATGCTCCGGGCCGCCGACGTGGGCATCGCTGACCGCGTCGACCGCCAGCCGCGACAGGTCCACCGGCTCGTGCTCCAAGGGGCGGCCGGAGTCCAGCCGCGCCAGCAGCAGCAGATCCTCGACCAGTTGGGTCATGCGCTCGGTCTCGGACTGCACCCGGCTCAGCGCGTGCCCCAGCGCCGCGGAGTCGGCACCGTCCGAGACGGGAATACGCTGCGCCAGTTCGGTATAACCGCGGATCGCGGTCAGTGGCGTGCGTAGCTCATGGCTGGCGTCGGCGACGAACTGACGCACCCGGGTCTCGCTGTCCTGCCGGGTCGCCAGTGCGGCGGCGATGTGATCGAGCATCCGGTTGACCGCGGCGCCCAGTTGCCCGACCTCGGTACGGGGGTTGGCGTCGGATTCGGCGACCCGCACCGGCAGCGTCACCTCACCGCGGTCCAGGGGCAGGCCGGCGACTTCGCCCGCGGTCTGCGCGACGCGGCGCAGCGGGGCCAGCGCGCGCCGGGTGACCACCCCTGCGGCCGCGGCCACCGCGGCCACCGCGACCAGGGTCACCAGCCCGAAGATCAGCAGCACCCGGACCATGGTGTCCTCAACCGCCGCCAGCGGCAGCCCGGTGACGACCACATCGTCACCGCGGCGGGTGCTGGTCGCCACCACGCGGTAGCGGCCGATCCCCTCGAGGCGGCGCGTCACCGCCGGGGCGCCCGCAGTCACCTCGCTCAATTGCGCTGCGGCCGAAGGACTCAGCTGCTCGCGCTGGCCGGAGGTGCTCAGATAGCCGGCCTGCACGTCGAGGGCGTCCACACTCGGGCCGCCGGCATGCACCACCGCACCGACCATGCCCGCCGGCTGCCCGGGCGCGTCCAGAAAGTCCGGCCCGGGGCCCGGACGGGGCCGGTGAAACCGGTGGGCGGCCAGCGGATGACCGTGCAGTCGCGCCGAGCGATGCGAGGCGTCTTGGAGCTGGTGATCGAGCTGACTGACCAAGAACTGGTACAGGGCCAGCTCGGTGACCGCGCCGATCCCGAGGCACGCCACCGTCAGCAGGACGATCTGACTGACCAGCAGCCGCGCCCGCAGCGACCAATTGCGCCAGTCGCGCCAGGTGCCGGCGTGCGGCGACTTATCCAGCCGGCTTGAGCACATAGCCGGCGCCGCGCAGCGTGTGGATCATCGGTTCTCGGCCGTGGTCGATCTTCTTCCGCAGGTAGGAGATGTAGAGCTCGACGATATTGGCCCGCCCGCCGAAGTCATAGCCCCACACCCGGTCCAAGATCTGCGCCTTGGACAGCACCCGTCGGGCGTTGTGCATCAGATACCGCAGCAGCTCGAACTCGGTGGACGTCAGCGTGATCGGGTCACCGCCGCGGGTCACCTCGTGGGAATCCTCGTCGAGAACCAGGTCGCCGACCACGATCTGGGCGCCGGCTTCGGCGGTGCTCACCCCGGACCGGCGCAGCAGCGCCCGCAGCCGCAGCACCACCTCTTCGATGCTGAACGGCTTGGTGACGTAGTCGTCGCCGCCTGCGGTCAGCCCCGCGAGGCGGTCCTCCAGGCCGTCCTTGGCCGTCAGGAACAGCACCGGCAGCCGCGGGTTGATCTCGCGCAGCCGGTGCAGCACGTCGAGCCCGCTCATGTCGGGCAGCATCACATCGAGCACCACGACATCGGGACGCTCGGCCTTGGCGGCGGCTATCGCCGAGGTGCCGTCACCGGCGGTCAC
>NZ_JRMK01000218.1:0-4641 GCF_000972925.1 Mycobacterium sp. UM_Kg1
GGGAGATGTCGGGGGGAACGGTCCCGGCGACGCCATCGGAGTCCGGGTCGGTTTTGGGCAGACCGGTCACCGGCAGCAGGAACCGGGCGTCGTCGAGCCGGGTCGGCGTGCCGTAGTCGGGCGTGCCGTTGACGTTCACCAGCACCGGGTAAATGCCCGGATGGTCGACGTTGAGGGCTGGCTGGCTGGCCGAACGCAGTGGGGCGGACAGCGTGAAGCGGGCTTCCTGCCCGCGCTGCAGTTCTGCGGCCACGGTGCTGAACGGGCCGACCGGACGGTATTGGTCATGGGCACCGGTGAGGGCGGTGCGCAGCCCGGCCGACGAAGCGACGGCGCCGGCCTGCTCCAGGCGCACCATGACGTCGCGGACCGGCCGGTCGCCGACATTGGTCACCGTGCCCGCGACCGTGACCAGCGGGGCGCTGGAGGTGGTGACGACGTCCGGGGTAACGCGGTCGACGCGGATCTGGACGAACGGCGCCACGTCGGGTTCGCCGGTCGCCGAATGCGGTGCGGCGGTGCACAGTGTGGTGCCGAGAGTCATCAGGAGCGCGGCGATCATCGCCGGGAGGGCTGCCAACCGCCTCGGCACGGGACCCCCACCGCTTCGTCGCGTGTGGGTCACGGGTCCAGCCTGCGACCGTTCTTCGGGTCCGGCGAGAACTCGCCTGCACGAGTAGGGCGGGCGCGGGAATGCGTCTGCGGACGGCGCCGGGGAGCCGAGGCCGGCAGCGGGGGCAGGGCGGCGGGGCCGTCGGCCTGCAGGCGGTCGATCAATTCGTCGGCGACCAGCGCCAGCCGGCGCTCGTCGGCGTACGCCAAGCGGGACGGCAGCTCCCGGATCGGCACCCACGCCACTTCGGCGACCTCCACATCGTCGTCGCACAGCTCGCCGCTGGCGAACCGCATCAGATAGTGGTGCACCGTCTTGTGCACCCGGCGCCCGTCGGTGACGAACCAGTAGTCGATGCTGCCCAGGGAGGCCAGCACGCTGCCCTGAACACCGGTTTCCTCGGCGACCTCACGGATCGCGGTCTGCTCGGCGGTCTCACCGACCTCGATATGGCCTTTGGGTAAGGACCACAAGATCTTGCCCCGCCGGTCCACCCGCCCGATCAGCGCGGCCACCTGGTCCTCGCGGGGACCGTCGATACCGTCCACGACGAGGCCGCCGGCCGACGTCTCATGCACGGTGCGCAGGCGCTCCGGTCCGTGGCGCGCGGTGCGGGGCCGACCCGCCGCGGCCCGCCCGGGCGGCACGCTGGTGCTGTGCGTGGCGTCGGTGGCGGGGGATTCGGCGTGGTTGAGCTTTGGGCCGGACGTGCGCCGACCACGGCGCCGCCGACGGCGCCGTCCCGAATTGGCTTCTCCGCCGTCGGCCGACACCCATGTGATAGTAGCTGGCACGCGCAGGCCGACCTGCCTCCCTCGCCGCTTCGCCCGGCTTCGCCGCGCTCGCGATCCCCGCGGTGCCGGGGGCGGGGACCCGCTTCGCCCGGCTTCGCCGCGCTCGCGATCCCCGCTAAGCTCACCGAACGTGCCTGACGCCCATCAAGACGCCGACCTGCTGACCAAGGCGGCCGTCGCGCTGAACCGGCACGCCGAACTGCTGCGCAGCCTCGGCGAGATGTTCTCTGCAGCCGGTCACCAGCTCTACCTGGTGGGGGGATCGGTCCGCGACGCCCTGCTGGGCCGGCCGAGCCCGGACCTGGATTTCACCACCGACGCGCGGCCCGAACAGGTCCAGGACATCCTGCGCGGCCGGTCTGATGCGATGTGGGACACCGGCATCGAGTTCGGCACCGTGGGCGCAGCCCTGCGGGGGCAGCGCGTGGAGATCACCACGTTCCGGGCCGACCAGTACGACCGGGTGTCCCGCAATCCCGAAGTGCGCTTCGGCGACTCGCTCGACGCCGACCTGGTGCGCCGCGACTTCACCGTCAATGCGATGGCGGTCCACATCACCCCGGCCGGACCGGGGGACTTCGTCGACCCGCTGGGCGGGCTGGCGGCGCTGCGCGACGGTGTGCTCGACACCCCGACCGCCCCAGAGGATTCCTTCGGCGACGACCCGCTACGCATGCTGCGGGCGGCCCGGTTCGTCTCCCAGCTCGGTTTCACGGTGGCACCGCGGGTACGCGCGGCGATCGAGGACATGGCGCCCGAGCTCGGCCGGATCACCCCGGAACGGGTCGCTGCGGAACTGGACAAACTGCTGGTGGGCGCCGACCCGGCCGCCGGTGTGGACCTGATGGTGGCCAGCGGGATGGGCGACGTGGTGCTGCCCGAAGTCGGCGCCATGCGGATGGCAATCGACGAGCACCACCAGCACAAAGACGTCTACCAGCATTCGCTGACCGTGCTGCGCCAGGCGATCGACCTCGAAGACGACGGCCCGGACCTGGTGCTGCGCTGGGCTGCGCTGCTGCACGACATCGGCAAACCGGCCACCCGTCGCCACGAAGCCGACGGTGGGGTCAGTTTCCATCACCACGAGGTGGTGGGCGCCAAAATGGTCCGCAAGCGGATGCGCGCCCTGCGCTATTCCAAACAGATGGTCGACGAGGTCTCCCAGCTGGTCTACCTGCACCTGCGGTTCCACGGCTACGGCGACGGCAAGTGGACCGACTCGGCGGTGCGGCGCTACGTCACCGACGCGGGACCGCTGCTGAGCCGCCTGCACAAGCTGGTCCGGGCGGACTGCACCACCCGCAACAAGCGGCGCGCGGCGCGGCTGCAGGCCAGTTACGACCAGCTCGAGGAACGAATCGCCGTCCTGGCCGAGCAGGAGGACCTGCAGCGGGTCCGACCGGATCTGGACGGCAACGAGATCATGGCCCTGCTCGACATCCCCGCCGGGCCGCAGGTCGGCCGGGCGTGGAGCTATCTCAAGGAGCTGCGCCTCGAGCGTGGACCGCTGACCCGCGAGGAGGCCACGGCCGAACTGCTGGCCTGGTGGCAGACGCAGGGGAACCGCTAGCACCCCCGCCCCGTCTGAGCAGGTATGGACTACTGCCTGGGCGACGGGATGGGTTCGGCCACCATGTGGACCGGTCCGCCGGACCTCGATCTGGACGGCGACGGTCTGGCCGACGCCATCAGCCTGGACTTCGACGGGGACGGACTGCGTGACGACGCGCTGGTCGATCTCGACGGCGACGGAGTAGCAGATCACCTGCTGCTGGATCTGGACGACGACGGCATCCCCGAGGCCTCCTTCGGCGACGACGGGTCGGGCACCTGGGGGCACGGGCTTGCGGCGAGTTCGGCCGATCGCTCCGGTGGGCTGCGCTGGCTGGGCCTCGACGACGGCGAGCACACCGGCGGTCCGCTGGTGGATTTCGACGGCGACGGCCGCCTCAACGACCGCCTGCTCGACTTCGACGGCGACGGCCGGGCCGACCGGGTGCTGATCGGCGACGGCGCGGGCGGCTACCGCGCCGCCTACGTCGACACCGACGGCGACGGACGGTGGGACATCAAACTGACCGATACCGACGGCGACGGTGCCGCCGACGGCGCCGTGGTGCTGTAAGCGACCCCCGCGCACGAACCATGCGGCCCATTCGGCAAGGCCTTCGGGGTACCGGAGCGCGGCGAAGCCACACATACTGGAGTACGGCGACAGGCAGCCTCCGGTGCAGACCGACGGGGGGAGGCAGCAGTGACGACAATGCTCCGACGCGCCCTGCGGGTGGCGGCAGTACTGGTGCTCGCGCCAACGGGGACGGCCATCAGCCCCGCGGCCGCGGCGCCGGCCACACCGCAGCGCGACTTCCTGCTGACCGACCACTCCATGGTCATCATTCCGGTGGACAACCAGCGCTACGCCGATCTGGCCGGCCAGTATCTCGAGGCGGCCGGCTTCAGTGCCGAGCCCGCAGTCCCGATCGGGATCGTCAACATCCCCGAGTACCTGCCGTTCTCCACCCTCACCAACACCGTCAATGTCGGCACGGACCAGTTGGTCGAGGCGATCCTGGACAAGTGGGACGGCGGCGCGGGCTTCGACGCCGACGACCCCCTCTTCGTGTTCGGCTATTCGCAGGGCGCCGTCGTATCGGTGCTGGCGCAGCAGGAGCTGTTCGATGCCGGGATACCCCAGGACGCGTTGCACTTCGTCCTGGTCGGCAACAGCGCCTCGGCGCAGGGGGGCTGGCTGAACTCCTTTCTGGGCTCGCTGGATTGGCTCCCTCAGTGGCTGGTGGGACTGATCCGGCAGAACCTGGAGTTATGGGGGATCGCGCCACCGGTGCTCGACGCGACGACCCCGGACCACCTGTATGCCACCGATGTCTGGACGCTCTCGGGTGACGGATGGGCGAACTGGGACAACGGCACCAACATCGCCGGAATGTTCAGCGACCACCTGTGGTACCTGGGGCTGTCGCCCGAGGAGATCGCCAACACGGTCGATAACACCGTGGGCTTGACCACCTACCACATGATGGACAGCGCGGCCGTCAACGGCCTTGAGGCGCTGTGGAACGCGTTCCTCATGGCGGTGGACTTCACGCAATGGTGAGGCGGCGCTGGCCGGCGCTGTGCTGATGGGCGCCGGCTCGCTTCGCGCTGGCGCGCTCAGCGCCCGGCGCTGTGCCAAAGGGCGCCGGCTCGCTTCGCGCTGGCGCGCTCAGCGCC